>NZ_JBWKKF010000016.1:0-209160 GCF_056431745.1 Amycolatopsis sp. NPDC045836
GCCATCGCGTTCGCGGTGGGCACGACCGAGACGGTCCACGACACCTGCGCGCAGTCGATCGTGCCGCAGCTGGTCGGCCGTGAGCAGCTGGCCAGTGCGAACGGGCGCCTGTTCGCCGCCGAACTGACCGCCAGCGACTTCCTCGGCCCGCCGCTGGCCGGACTGCTGGTGACCGCGGGCGCGCTGACCGCCTTCGCCACCCCGGCCGGGCTGTGGCTGGCGGCGCTCGGGGCGTTGTTCCTGGTGCGCGGTTCGTTCCGGCCACCGAGGCAACGGCCGTCGACCCTGCGTGCCGACATCGCCGAAGGACTGCGCTTCCTGTTCCGCGACCGGGTGTTGCGCACGATCTCGGTGATGGTGGGCGTGTTCAACTTCGCCGACAAGGCGGTGTTCGCCGTGCTCGTGCTGCACGCGGTCGGCCCCGGTTCGGCGATGGGGCTGTCCGAGCGGGCGTTCGGGTTGCTGCTGACCGGCATCGCCGCGGGCGGGCTGCTCGGCTCGTTCGCCGCCGCCTGGGCCGAGCGCGTGCTGGGGCGGGTGTGGTCGCTCGGGCTCGGGTTCGCCGCGAGCGCGGTCATGCTCGGAATGCCCGCGGTGAGCACGAACCCGTACGTCGTCGGCGCCGCGTTCGTGCTCGGCGGTACCGGGCTGGTGATCTCCAACGTGGTGCTGGTGTCGCTGCGCCAGCGCCTGACCCCGGACCACCTGCTCGGCCGGGTCAGCAGCGTGCACCGGCTGCTGGCCTGGGGCACCATGCCGCTCGGCGCCGCCGCGGGTGGCCTGCTCGCCCAGTGGGCCGGGCTGCCCGCGACGTTCGCGGTGATGGCGGCGCTGACCCTGTTGCTGCTGCCCGGTGTCGCGCGCCTCCGCCGAACCGGCACGGGAACGCCCTGATCGGCGAGCACGGTGACGTGCTCGCCGATCAGGGGGATCAGCCGACGAAGACGAACGACGAGGCGCGGTCGCCCCAGCCGCGTTCGTGCAGGTTCCGGTGCTCACCCACCCCGAAGACCTGGGCACTGCCCTTGCCGGCGAGGCCGTCCCACAGCTGGATCGGGTGCTCGAGCCGCATGGACGACATGATGTTGTCGAAGCCGATCAGGTTGATGCAGCCCGTGTGGTGGGCGTCGTAGGAGAACTGGCCACCGCTCGGGTCGAGGTTGATGTGGTTGAAGCCGTGGAACTTGGGCGCGGCCGGCGAGACGTCGCCCGCCGTCGCGGGCGTCGCCATGGCGGTGACGGCGAGCGCCGCGCCGCCGAGCGCCATCAGCGACTTCCTGAACGCTTTTTTGGTGGACATGGGCGTGCATCCCTCCAGCGGAAGGGTCACCGGTGCCTGTGGGCACCCGGCTGGCGCGAAACTACCCATGCCCGGTGGCGTCGCGACGGTTACAGCGGCGGCTGAACCGCGTCACCCGAGGCAGTCGCGGACGGCTCGGGTCAGGTTGTTCGCTCGTGGGTCGTCCGGCCGGAAGTTCCAGAGGTTGGTGGCGTAGCCGAAGCCGACACGGGCGTCGACATCGGCGAAGCCGACCGAGCCGCCGGAGCCCGGGTGGCCGAACGAGGCCGGGCTGAGCATGGGGTAGGGCGGGCAGGCCCGCCAGAAGCCCAGTGACATGTTGAACGAGCGGTCGGCGGGCACGGCCACCCCTTCCGGGAGGCCGTGCATGGGCGTGCCGGCGGTCTGGACCTCCGTCGCCGTGGTCACGGTTTCCGGGGTGAGCAGCCGGTGCCCGTCGACGTCGCTGACGGTGGCGGCGTACACGCGGGCGATCGAGTGCGCGTCGGCGACCATGTTGGCGGCCGGGAACTCCGCGGCCCGCCATGCGCGGGTGGTGAAGTAGTCGGCGCTGGTGAAGGCGCCGCCGAGTTCACCGGCGCGCATCGCGACCGAGCCGGGGCTGTACAGGGCGGTGACCCAGGCGGTGACCGTGTCCTCGTCCAGCCCGGTCACCGCGACCATCCCGGCCAGCAGCTCCTCCACGCTGAACGGCGCGTCGGAGTGGATGGTGGCACCCGGTCCTCGTGCTGCTCGGGCAGCCCGATCCAGGCGCTGAGCCCGAGCGGGCGGGCCACCTCCTCGGCGAAGAACGTGCCGAGCGACCGGCCGGTGATCCGGCGCACGAGTTCGCCGGCCAGGAACCCGTAGGTGTTGGCGTGGTAGCCGTGCTCGGTGCCCGGCTCCCACAGCGGCTCCTGCGCCTCGAGGGCGCGGATGACCGGGTCCCAGGCACACGCCTGCTCGAAGGTCAGCGGCCCGTCGACGACCGGCAGACCGGCCTGGTGCGAGAGCAGCCAGCGCACCGGGATGTCCTCCTTGCCGGCGGCGCCGAACTCCGGCCAGTAGCGGGCCACCGGGGCGTCCAGGTCCAGGTCACCGCGCTGCACCAGCAGATGGGCGCAGATCGCGGTGGCGCCCTTGGTGGTGGACGCGACCTGCGTGACGGTGTCCCGGCGCCACGGCCGGTTCGCCTCCTGATCGGCCAAGCCGTCCCACAGGTCGACCACCAGGCGGCCGTCCGCGTAGACACTGCACGCCGCGCCGACCTCGCCGGGGCCGTCGAAGTTCGCCCGGAAGGCGTCGGCAACCCTTTCCCAGCCCGGCGCGACACCGCTTTCTTGAGTCGTCATGGTCAATCCTTTCGGGAATTCCGGTGCATCAGGCAGCGGGCTGGATGACGATGTCGTCGAGCCGGGTACGGGCACAGATGACTGCTTTCTCGCCGGATTCGTCCGTCGCGGGCAGGGAATTGCGCACGACACCCTTCTTGCTGCCGGCGTCGACCGAAGCGGCGGTGCCCGCGCTGACGCCCACCTCGATGCCGCCGGAGGCGTTGGTCAGCTCCACCCGGCCGCGGGTGATCCGGCCGATCCGGATCGGGCAGTCGGCTGCTTCGGCGGTGACCCCGCCGTCGGCGCGGCCGATGTCGAAGCGGCCGCTGGAACCGCCCAGTTCGACGTCCGACCGGGCGTGGCCGATCCAGACCTCGCCGCGGCCACCCGCATACCGGACCGCGCCCTCGGCCTCGCCGATCCGCAGCCCGGCCGCACCGCCGTCGATGTCGGCGGGCCCGGCGATGTGGCCGACCTCGACGCCACCGGCCGAGAGGTTCCCGCGAAGCGCGGCGATGCGGTCCAGCTGGATCCGCCCCGACGCGAGGTTCAGCTCGCAAGCCCCGAACGCGCCCTCGGCGTGCACGTCGGTCCACGCCGTGTTGAGCACCAGGCCGGAACCGGCAGGCAGCTCGATCGTGATCACGACAGAACCGTCCTTTCGGCCCGGCTTGGTGGTCTTGACCGACAGCTCCCCGGCGGCGAAGCCGACCTCGGTCTTCTCGGCCACCTTGACGTCCGACTTGTCCGTGCTGTCGACGGGCTCGACGTGCACCACGGTGTCCGGCCGCTCGCTCGCGACGACCCGCACCCGGGCACCCGCGGTGGTCAGGGTGGCGGTGATCGGCTCCGGCGTGGCGAAAGCACCCATGATTTCTTCCCCTTGCTGCGTGGTGTGGTTCGTTGGTGCGACTACGTTCGCCGCCCGGGCGGACACGGGGCTGACACGGCTCGGACACCGGCGGGACGGGCGGGCACCGCCGGTGTCAGCCGGGTTCCTACTGGTCGGTAACTTATTGGGGGCATATCGGAAACCGCATACGGAGCGGCAACGCCGGGGCGTTTTGACTGGCGGCATGAGCTACCGCGAACCGGCACGCACGGCGCCGGAGTCCTGGTCCTTCGCCACCGTGCCGGGCACGGGGATCACGGTCTACGGGTGCGAACCGGACGAGGCCGCCCTGTTCCGGGAGCTGGCCCCCCGCTTCGGGGTGCGGCCGACCGTCGTCGAGGACGCGGTGTCCGAGGCCAACGCCGCGCTGGCGGCCGGGAACCGGTGCGTCAGCGTGGGGCACAAGGCACGGATCACCGACGGCACCCTGCTCGCGCTCAGCCGGGCCGGCGTGCAGTACCTCTCCACCAGGAGCGTCGGGTGCAACCACCTCGACGTGGAGTACGCGAGGAGCGTCGGCATCTCCGTGGGGACCGTCGCCTATTCGCCGGACAGCGTGGCCGACTACACGCTGATGCTGATGCTGATGGCGGTGCGCGACGCCAAGGCCACCATCAGGCGCACGGACGCCCACGACTACCGGCTCGGCGACGAACGCGGCAAGGAGCTGCGCGACCTGACCGTCGGGGTCGTCGGAACGGGACGCATCGGCGCGGCGGTCGTGGACCGGCTGCGGGGCTTCGGCCCCCGCGTCCTGGCCTACGACATCCGCCCCGGGATCGACGCCGACTACGTTCCCCTCGACGAACTGCTGCGGCGGAGCGACATCGTCACGCTCCACACCCCGCTCAACGCCGGCACCCACCACCTCCTCGACCGCCGGCGCATCGGAAAGCTGAAGCGCGGCGCGTATGTGATCAACACCGGGCGCGGTCCGCTGCTGGACACCGAAGCCCTGGTGGCAGCGCTGGAAAACGGCACCTTGGGCGGTGCGGCGCTCGACGTGCTCGAAGGCGAGGACGGCATCTTCTACGCGGACCACCGGAACGAGCCCGTCGGGAGCGAGCTGCTGCTGCGGCTGCAGGAGCTGCCGAACGTGATCATCAGCCCGCACACCGCCTACTACACCGACCACGCACTGGCCGACACGGTCGAGAACTCCATCGTCAACTGCCTGGAATTCGCGAGCAGAAAGCAGCACTGGATATGAAGATCGGCATCATCTTCGGCGGGAGTTCCGAGGAGCACCCCGTCTCCGTCAAATCCGCGCGGGAGGTCGCCAAGCACCTCGACACCGACAAGTACGAACCGTTCTGGATCGGCATCACCAGGAACGGCGCGTGGCTGCTGTGCGACGGGCCGGACGAGGGCTGGGAGAACGACGGCCGCCCGGTCGTGCTCTCGCCGGACCGGACCGTGCGCGGGCTGCTCGCACTGGGGCACGGGAAGTTCGAAGCGCTCAGCCTGGACGTCGTACTGCCCGTGCTGCACGGCAAGCTCGGCGAGGACGGGGCGGTGCAGGGGCTGCTGGAACTGTCCGGCATTCCCTACGTCGGCTGCGACGTGCAGAGTTCCGCGCTGTGCATGGACAAGTCGCTGGCGTACGTGGTCACCGGCGCCGCGGGGATTCCGACGCCGGAGTTCCGGGTCGTCCCGGCGAACGAGAACGTCGACCCCGCATCGCTCACCTATCCCGTCTACGTGAAACCGGCCCGATCGGGTTCGTCGTTCGGGGTCAGCAAGGTGACCAGCGAGGAGGAACTGCCGAGCGCGGTGGAAACCGCGAGGCAGTACGACTCGAAGGTGCTGATCGAAGAAGCGGTCGCCGGCAGCGAGGTCGGGTGCGCCGTCCTGGGCAACGAGCTGGAGCTGATCGCGGGGGAGGTCGACCAGATCACGCTGTCCCACGGATTCTTCAAGATCCACCAGGAAAGCGATCCCGAAAGCGGTTCCGAGAACTCGACGATCACCGTTCCCGCGGACCTGCCGGCGCAGACCCGATCGCTGGTCCGGGAAACGGCCAAGGCCATCTACCGCGCCCTGGGCTGCTCCGGCCTGGCCAGGGTGGACCTGTTCCTGACCGAGGACGGCACGGTGGTGCTCAACGAGGTCAACACCTTCCCCGGCATGACCTCCTACAGCCGTTACCCGCGGATGATGGCGGCCGCCGGGCTGCCGCTCGGTGAAGTGCTCGACCGGTTGGTGTCGCTGACCCTGACGGGGAAATTCCGGTGAACGGGGATTTCGCCTTCGTGGACGAACTGGTGCCCGGAATACGCTGGGACGCCAAATACGCCACCTGGGACAACTTCGTCGGCAAACCGGTGGACGGGTACGCGGCGAATCGCATCGTCGGCACCAGAGCGTTGTGCGCGGCGCTGGAAGGCGTGCGGGACAAGGCCGCATCCCTCGGCTTCGGCCTGCTGCTCTGGGACGGCTACCGCCCGCAACGGGCCGTGGACCACTTCCTGCACTGGTCGCGGCAACCGGAGGACGGCCGGACGAAGCTGCGGCACTACCCGCACCTCGACAAGGCCGAGATGTTCGAAAAGGGTTACGTGGCGAGGAAATCGGGCCACAGCCGGGGCAGCACCGTCGACCTGACGCTGTACCACCTGGCCACCGGTGAACTCGCGCAGATGGGCGGCGACCACGACCTGATGGATGCGATCTCGCACCACGGCGCACCCGGGGTGACGCGGGCCGAAGCGGAGAACCGCCGTCACCTGCGTTCGATCATGGAGGACTGCGGGTTCCGCGCCTACGAGCGCGAGTGGTGGCACTACACGCTGGAGGACGAACCCTATCCGGACTCCTACTTCGATTTCCCGATCGCGTAGCCGAACTCCGGTGAGGAAGGGCATGCAGATACGACCGGCTCACCCCGCCGACGCCGCGGCCGTGAACGAGCTGCTGGACCAGCTGGGCTATCCCCAGCAGAGCACCGCGGGCACGGCGGCCCGGATCCGGGAGTGGGACGGAGATCGCACCGGCGCGGTCTACGTGGCCGACGCCGGTGGTGAGCTCCTGGGCCTGATCGCGGTGCACACCTGCCCGTTCTTCGAGCGCGCCGGCTCCTGGGGGCGGATCGTGGCGCTGGTCGTCGCCGGGCGGTTCCGCGGCCGGGGCGTCGGCGGGCAGCTGGTGACCGCGGCGGAACTGTTCGCCGCCAGCCGCGGCTGCCTGCGCATGGAGGTCACCAGCGCGGACCGCCGCCAGGACGCCCACGGGTTCTACCGGCGCCGCGGTTACCTCGACCAGGGCGGGAGTTCCTCGCGGTTCCTGCGTGAACTGGCCGAGCCCGCACGGCGGGGGGAGCGGGCGTGACGGCACCACGCGTCGTGGTCGCCGGTGGTCATTCCGCCGGGCACATCGAGCCGGCGATGAACTTCGCCGACGCGCTGCGCCGCCTCGACCCCACCGCCGAGGTCACCGCCCTCGGCACCGTCCGCGGCCTGGACACCACGCTGGTCCCGGCCCGCGGCTACCCGCTCGAACTCATCCCGCCGGTGCCGCTGCCGCGACGGCTGGACCGGGCCCTGCTGGAGACACCGGGCAGGCTGCGCGACGCGGTGCTGGCGGCCGGGGCGGTGCTCGACCGCGTGCGGGCCGAGGCCGTGGTGGGGTTCGGCGGTTACGTGGCCGCCCCGGCCTACCTCGCCGCCCGGCGGCGGAACCTGCCGATCGTGGTCCACGAGGCGAACGCCCGGCCGGGGGCGGCCAACCGGCTGGCGGCCCGGATGACCCGGCACGTGTTCACCGCCACGCCGGGGGTCCGGCTGGCGAACGCCTCCGCCATCGGGATCCCGCTGCGGCCGTCGATCACCGGCCTGGACCGGGCCGCGCTGCGCGGTCCCGCCCGGCAGCGGTTCGGCCTGCGCCCCGGCGGGCCGGTGCTGCTGGTCACCGGCGGTTCGCAGGGGGCGGGCACGATCAACGCCGCGGTCTCCGGTGCGGCCGCGGCGTTGCGGGCGGCCGGTGTGCAGGTGCTGCACATCACCGGTCCGCGGCACACGGTCGAGGTGCCCGGCGGCGAGCCGCCGTACGTGGTCGTGCCCTACGTCGACGAGATGCGCTACGCCTACGCCGCGGCCGACTTCGCGCTCTGCCGCTCGGGGGCGATGACCTGCGCCGAACTGGCCGCCGTCGGCCTGCCGGCGGCTTTCGCCCCGTTGCCGTTACGCGGCGGGGAGCAGCGGCTGAACGCCGAGCCGGTCGTCGCGGCCGGTGGGGCGTTGCTGGTCGACGACGGCGACCTCGATCCGGCCTGGGTGGAGACGGTGCTGCTGCCGGTGCTGACCGATGCGGAGCGGGTGGCGGCGATGTCGGCTCGTGCGCTGGCGGCCGGTGCTCCTGACGCGGGTGACGTGCTGGCTCGGCACGTGCTCACCGCGGTCACCCGGAAGCGCTGGGCGTCATCGGCTGGTGCGCGGTGACGCGATGGGCAGTTCGACCGTGACGCGGAGCCCGCCGGCGGCTCGGTGCGAGAGGGTGAGGGTGCCGTCGTGGGCCTTGGCGATGCTCCGGACGATCGCCAGGCCGAGGCCGACCCCCGCGTGGTCGTCGCGGACGCGCCGGGTGCCGCGCTGGAAGGGCTCGACGAGCGTGGAAACCAGCTGCGGTGAGAGCTTCTGGCCGGTGTTCTCGACGGTGAGCACCACGGTCCTGGCGTGGACGCGGGTGGTCACCCACACGGTCCCCCGTTCAGGCAGGTTGTGCACGATCGCGTTGTGCACGAGGTTCGTCGTCAGCTGCAGCAGGAGCGCGGGTGAACCCGTGGCCGGGGCGATGTCGCCGGAGGTTTCGATGGTGACGCCGCTCTTCTCGGCCAGCGGGAGCAGCGTTTCCGCGGCTTCTTCGGCGATCAGGGACAGGTCGACCCGTTCCCGGGTGAACGAACCCTGGTCGGCGCGGCTGAGCAGCAGCAGCGCTTCGGTGAGGTCGATCGCCCGGGTGTTGACGAAGTGGAGCCGTTCGACGAGTTCGCCGGCGTCCCGGTCCGGGTCGTTGCGGGCCACGTCGAGCAGGGTCTGCGTGATCGCCAGGGGAGTGCGCAGTTCGTGCGAGGCGTTGGCCGCGAACCGCTGCTGTTCGGCGTTGTGCGAGTCGAGCCGCGCGAGCATGGTGTCGAAGGCGTCGGCGAGTTCCCGGAACTCGTCCTGGCGCCCTTCCAGCTGGATCCGGTGGGACAGCGAACCGTTCGCGGCCAGCCGGGTGGCGTTGGTGATGCGCGTGAGGGGCGCGAGCATGCTGCCCGCCAGGATCCAGCCGCCGACCAGGCCGAACAGCAGCAGCACGACCAGCACCACGGCGACCTTCGGGCCGAAGGCGCGCACCAGGTCGGTGCGGTCGGGCACGTGCGGTGTGCCCGGCCTGCTCCAGTCACCGCCCTGGGGGAGGTAGATCTGCTCGGGCACGTACCGCAGCAGGTACACCCACACCACGGCGAGCAGCAGGGCACCGGCGACCATGAGGAACCCGGCGTAGCTGAGGGTGAGCTTGAGGCGGACGCTGAGACCGGGCGCCCTATCCACGGTCCCCGCCGGGGGCGGTGCCGATGCGGTAGCCGACGCCGGGCACGGTGGCGATGAGCCACGGTTCGCCGAGGCGTTTGCGCAGGGCCGAGACGGTGATGCGCACGGCGTTGGTGAACGGGTCGGCGTTCTCGTCCCACGCCCGCGCCAGCAGTTCCTCGGCGCTGATCACCCCGCCCTCGGCGGCGACGAGGACTTCGAGCACGGCGAACTGCTTCCTGGTGAGCGCGATGTAGCGCCCGTCGCGGAAGACCTCGCGGCGGAACGGGTCCAGCCGCAGGCCCGCGATCTCCCGCACCGGCGGCCTGCTGTGGGCGCGCCTGCGGTCGAGCGCCCGGAGCCGGAGCACGAGTTCCCGGAGTTCGAACGGCTTGGTGAGGTAGTCGTCGGCGCCGATGCCGAACCCGGAGGCCTTGTCGTCGATCCGGTCGGCGGCGGTGAGCATCAGGATCGGCATGCCGTCGCCGGAAGCGACGATGCTCTCGGCGATCTCGTCCCCGGACGGCCCGGGGATGTCGCGGTCGAGCACGGCGATGTCGTAGGCGTTGACGCTCAGCAGTTCCAGCGCGGTGTCGCCGTCACCGGCGATGTCGGCCGCGATGGCCTCCAGCCGCAACCCGTCACGGATGGCCTCGGCCATGTAGGGCTCGTCCTCGACCACCAGCACACGCATGCCCCGATGCTACGAGCGGGCGCATATCGGCGGCATATCGAAAACCGCGTACGGGACGGCAACACCGCACCGTCTTCTGTGGAGCCATGCTCAACAGCGAACGAATCCGCGTCCCCGGCAAGGCACACGGCGCTGTTCCCGATCCCGTGCCGGTCTTCGACGACCACACCCCGGCCGTGGTCAACCTCGATCCCGCGCTGCTCGGTGCGCTGCGCCGGGCGGCGGCCGACGCCGCGGCCGACGGCGTGCGGTTCTTCGTCAACGGCGGCTGGCGCTCCCCGGAGTACCAGGCGCACCTGCTCGAACGGGCCATCTCGAGGTACGGCTCGCCGGAGGAAGCCGCCCGCTGGGTGGCCACCCCCGGCACCTCCGCGCACGTGTCGGGGCAGGCGGTCGACATCGGCCGCGCCGAGGCCAGGGCGTGGCTGTCCGCGCACGGCGCCCGGTACGGGCTCTGCCAGATCTACCGCAACGAACCCTGGCACTACGAACTGCGCCCCGAAGCCGTCCACGGCGGCTGCCCGCCCATGTACGCCGACCCCTCGCAGGACCCGCGGAGGTGGCGGTGACCCGCCCTTGAGGATTTCTCCGCCGGTGGTGTCGAATGGCGGCGAGGCCGTTCGTGGCCAAGGTGGGAGACCGGCAACGGGCCGGCCGCCGCTCACCGGAGGAGAACACCGTGAAGCAGTACCTGCTCGCCGTCCAGCTCGACGAAACGGTGCCGGAGCCCGAGGACGAGCTGCGGGAGCAGCTGGCGCGGACCACGAAGGTCACCGAGGAAATGCAGGCCGCGGGCAAGTGGGTGTTCGCCGGTGGCCTGCTGCCCTCGCACGCCAGCACGGTCGTGCGGCCCGGCAACGGCACCACCACGATGACCGACGGCCCGTTCGCCGAGACCAAGGAACAGCTCGGCGGGTTCTGGGTGATCCAGTGCGAAGACCTCGACGAAGCGCTGGCCTGGGCAGGCAAGTGCGCGCTGGCCTGCGCGCGCCCGATCGAGGTGCGGCCGTTCGACGGCATCGTCGAGGGCTGAGCGCGGATGGATCTCGACGCCGTCTACCGGGCCGAGTACGGCAAGTGCGTGGCCACGCTGACCCGCCTGCTCGGCGACCTCGGCCTCGCCGAGGAGGCGGTGCAGGACGCGTTCGCGGTGGCGGTCGGAAAGTGGGCGCAGGACCCGCCCGCCAATCCCGGCGGCTGGATCGTGACCACCGCCCGCAACCGCGCGATCGACCGCCTGCGCCGGGAGTCCACCCGGGAAGCCCGCCACGCGCAGGCGTTGCTGCTGCACCAGCCCGGCGAGCAGGAGGAGGCGGGACCGGTGCGCGACGACCAGCTCCGCCTGATCTTCACCTGCTGCCACCCGGCGCTCTCGCCGCTGGCGCAGACCGCGCTCACCCTGCGCCTGCTCGGCGGGCTGGAGGTGCCCGAGATCGCGCGGGCCTACCTGGTGCCGGAGGCGACGATCTCCCAGCGCATCGTCCGCGCGAAGAAGAAGATCCGGGACGCCGGCATCCCCTACCGGGTGCCCGGCGCGGCGGAACTGCCCGATCGGCTGCCGCCGGTGCTGACCGTGCTGTACCTGGTCTTCAACGAGGGCTACACCTCGACCTCGGGGGAGCTGCTGCGGACGGACCTGTGCCTGGAGGCGGTGCGCCTGGCGCGGGCGCTGGCCGGGCTGATGCCGGACGAGCCGGAGGTGCTCGGGCTGCTGGCGCTGCTGCTGCTCACCGAAGCGCGGCGGCCCGCGCGGGTGGGGCCGTCGGGTGAGCTGGTGGTGCTCGCCGAGCAGGACCGGTCGCGCTGGAACGCGGAGCTGATCGCCGAGGGGCACGAGCTGGTGCGCCGGTGCCTGCGGCGGGGACAGCCGGGCCCGTACCAGCTGCAGGCGGCGATCAACGCCGTGCACACCGACGGGCCCGCCACCGACTGGGTGCAGGTGCTCGCGCTCTACGACCAGCTCCTGCAGCACACGCCGACGCCGATCGTGGCGCTCAACCGCGCGGTCGCGGTGGCCGAGGTGCACGGCCCGGCGGCGGCACTGGCCGTCGTCGGCGAACTGGACCTGCCGGGGTACCACCTGCTGCCGGCCACCCGGGCGGACCTGCTGTCGCGCCTGGGCCGCACGGCGGAGGCCGTCGCCGCGTACGACGAGGCGATCGCGCTGGCCACCAACGAAACCGAGCGGGCGTTCCTCCAGGCTCGGCGCGCCGGCTCGCTCTAGCCGCCCAGTCCGCGGGCGAATCCAGGGCGCAGTCCGGGTCCTCGGTCTCGCCGGGCTCCGGGTGGCGGTCAGCCGGTTGTGCATTTCGGACCGCTTCCCGGCTCCGACCCCCTCGGCGCCAGTTCTGTGCCACATTGGCACCAGCCTGATGCTCGTGATCTCTACCCCGCTGGCCAGCGGAAACGACCCTTTCGGAAGGCTATGGCTCATTTGACATCGTCGTGGCACTTGAAGTGGTGCCAAGACAGTGCCATGATGGCGTCATGCGGGCCGGGGAGGTGACCCCCGGCCTCAGGCCGAAAGGACAGGACATGCCCTCCTACGACACCCCCGGGCCGATCGTCGCCCACCTCGAACCCGGTGTCGGCAACGTGCGCGTCGTCGCCGGCGAGCGCGCCGACACCGTCGTCGACGTGCGGCCGAGCGACGAGAGCAACGCCTCCGACGTGCAGGCCGCCCAGGACACCCGAGTGGCGTTCTCCGGCGGAAGGCTCACGGTCAAGGGCCCGCGGGCGCACCCGCTGGACTTCTCCGGTGAATCGAGGTCGATCGAGGTGGTCGTCGAACTGCCGGCGGGGTCCCGCGTGGAAGGCAGCACCGGCCTCGGCAACCTGCACGCCACCGGCGAACTCGGCGCCTGCCGCTACCGGTCCGGCACCGGGCACATCCAGCTGGAGCGCACCGGTGAGCTGCGTGCCCGCACCGCGGCGGGCAACGTGCTCGCCGAGCGGGTGACGGGCGACGCCGAGGTCGACACCAGCTCCGGGCAGGTGCGGCTCGGTGCGGTCGGCGGCGCCACCGTGGTGAAGAACGCCAACGGTGCCACCACGATCGCCTCCGCCGGTGGCCCGGCGCGGGTGCGCAACGCCAACGGCGACATCACCGTCGAGCAGGCGGGCGCCGGGGTCGATGCCAAGTCCGGACTGGGTTCGGTCCGCGTGCTCGACGCCGTGCGCGGCACCCTCACCCTCGAAACCTCGCTGGGGGAGATCGAGATCGGCATCCGCGAGAGCAGCAGGGCGAGCACCGACACCAAGACCGGCTTCGGCCGCGTCCGCGACAGCGTGGGCGGCGGGGCGGCGACCGGTTCCGACGCCGTCGACGCGCACGCCCGCACCACCTGCGGCGACATCACCATCCGCCCCAGCTGAAACCCCGGAAAGGGAAATCGATGACTGAAGCGGTGCCCATCCCGAACGGCCTGCCCGTCGAACGGGACGTCAGCCCGTTCGAACCACCCAGCGGAATCAGCGAGCTGCGGGAAACCCGGCCGGTCTGCCCGCTCGTTTTCCCCGACGGCCACGAAGGCTGGCTGGTCACCGGCTACGACGCCGCGCGGCAGATGCTGGCCGACACCCGGTTCAGCTCCCGGCAGGACCTCGGCATCATCCACGTGCCGTACCAAACCCCCGGTATGCCCGAGCAGACCGAACCGTCGCCGACGGAACCGGGGCTGTTCATCGCGATGGACCCGCCGGAACACGGCCGGTTGCGCAAGCGGCTCACCGGCGCGTTCACCGTCAAGCGGATGAAGCAGCTCGAAGCGCACATCGTGGAGATCACCGAGCGGCAGCTGGACCACCTGGCGAGCCTGACCCCGCCTGCCGACCTGGTCGCCGAGTTCGCGCTGCCGGTGCCGTCGCTGGTGATCTGCGAACTGCTCGGGGTGCCCTACGCCGAGCGGGACAGCTTCCAGGCCCATTCCGCCCAGTTCATGGTCCGCGACCAGACGCTGGAGGAGAAGATGGCCGCGGTCGGCGGCATGATGGGTTACCTGAACGAGCTGGTCACCCGCAAGCGCGCCGAACCAGCCGACGACATCCTGTCGGACCTGGCCCGCCAGGACGACCTCAGCATCCAGGAACTCGTCGGTGTCGCCTTCCTGCTGCTGCTCGCGGGCCACGAAACCACGGCGAACACGCTGGCGCTGGGCACCTTCGCGTTGCTGGAGCACCCGGACCAGCTGGCCGAACTGCGGGCGGACCCGGAGTTGCTGCCCAACGCCGTCGAGGAACTCCTGCGCTACCTGTCCGTCGCGGACGTCTTCCTCCGCTACGCCGCCGAGGACCTGGAACTGGGCGGGGAGACCATCCCGGCGGGCTCGACCGTGGTGGTTTCGCTGCTGGCCGCCAACCACGATCCCCGGCGCTTCGACAACCCCGGCACGCTGGACATCCACCGTCCGGCCCGCGGGTTGCTGTCCTTCGGCCACGGCGTGCACCAGTGCCTCGGCCAGCAGTTGGCCCGCATCGAAATGCGGGCCGGGCTCGAGGCGTTGCTGCGCCGCTTCCCGGATCTCGAACTCGCCGTTCCCGCGGGCGAGGTGAAGCTCAAGACCGACATGAACATCTACGGGGTGCACGAGTTGCCGGTCCGCTGGACGAAGACCGCCTGACCCGCGGGTGCGCGGCACCACCCGGCACCGTGCGGTGCCGGGTGGTCCACGGGCTCACCGGGTGCGGGTGACCACCCAGATGTCCGCGTTGTAGTTGAACGGCTGGCAGGTCCGCCGCGGCGCGGTCTGCGAGTACATGTAGGGGTCGTTGGGCAGCTTGTACTGGATCAGCGAGTCGTGGTCACCCGCGCAGTAGGAGTGCACGTTCCGGCCGACCGGACTGTTGTAAGTGCCGCCGTCGACGTAGCAGATGCCACCGATGCTGTTGGTGCCGTGCCAGGCGTTGGCGAGTTCGGTGGGGTTCATGCTCGCGCACGAAACGGGCCGGGTCATGGTGCCGACGTCACTCGCCGAAGCCACGAAGCCCGAACCGCCGATCGCCGCCACCGAGGCGGCCAGCACACCGGCCGTGCGCAGTGCTCGTTTTCTGGTCAAAGTGGTCATGTGGATGGACATTAACCGTCGAAATTGTCACACTGCCGGACTTTCACGAGCGGTTGAAGGGCTCAGGCCGGTTCCGCGGCGCAGAAGAGATCACGGGCCGGGCGTTCGCCCTTGGTCAGGAAAACCGTGACGGTCTCCTCGGCGCACTTGTTCCCGCCGAGCACGTAGGTCCCGTGACCGCCCTGGTCGGCGGTGACCATCCTGGCCCGGTCGCCGAGGGCCCGCCGCATCCGCTCGGCCCCGGCCAGGGGGGTCGCCGGGTCGCGGGTGTTCTGCGCCAGCAGCACGTTCGACGGGCCGCGGTCACCGACCCGCACCGGCGGTTCCGCGGGCTCGGAACGCCAGAACGCACACGGCCGGATGTTGGCCGCCGCCGCGCCGAACTTCGGGTGGCGGTGCCGGTCCACCTCGACGTCGACCAGGTACGAGCCGATCGAGCGCGACCAGCGGGAATCGTTGCAGATGGTGTAGAGGTGGCTGGACAGGTAGTTGTCCAGGTCCTGCGCCGCGGCCGGGATCGGGGGCAGCGGCTGGCCGGTGTCCAGTGCCCGCCAGTACTCGGCCAGCAGCGGGAACTGGCCGTCGCCGTAGGTGAGGCCGAAGCTCAGCAGGCGGAACGTGGCGCCGTCGACGCCCTGCACCGCGGCCCGGTCCAGCCGGGCGGCCAGGTCGAAGTACTTGGCCTCCACCTGCTGCTCGGTGCCGCCGAGGCCGTATTCGGGACGGGCGGCGGCGAACCTGGCGAAGTCCGGGAACCGCTTTTCGAAGCCTTGGCCGAACAGGCGGCTGGCCGTGGTGTCCAGTCCGGCGGGCACCACGTTGCTGTCGAGCACGATCCGGTCGCTGCGCTCCGGGAACAGCGTGGTGTAGACCGCGCCGAGGTGGGTGCCGTAGGAGTAGCCGAGGTAGGACAGCTTCTCCTCGCCCAGCGCCTCCCGCAGCCGGTCCAGGTCACGGGCGGCGTTCGCGGTGCTGGTGTGCGGCAGCATGAACGCCGTCTCCGACGCCGCGCACTGCTCGGCGACCTTCTTCGCGTTCTGGGCCTGTTCCAGCACATCGCCCGGGTGGCGGGCGTACGGCGGGATGTTGCCCCGCAGTTGCTGTTCCGGCGTCAGGTCGCAGGTCACCGGCGTGCTGCGGCCGACCCCGCGCGGGTCCAGCCCGATGATGTCGTAGCTGTCCAGCACGTCCTGCGGCAGTCCGAGGGTGGCGAGCAACGCCGGGAAGTCCAGCCCCGCCCCGCCCGGACCGCCGGGATTGGTCAGCAGCACCCCCCGGCGCTTCTCCGGATTTCCGCTCGCCAGGCGGGAAACGGCGATTTCGATCCGCCGCCCGTCCGGATCGCGGTAGTCGAGCGGCACCTCGAGCGTCGTGCACTGCAACGACAGGGCGCCGGCCTCCTCGGGGCAGGCGCTCCACCGGAGGCCGGTGGTCTCCTCGGCGAGCGCCGGTGTCAGTGCCAAGGCCGGTGCCGCGGTCACCAGCACGGCGACGGCGGCGGCGAGGGCTTTCCGCATGTTCCCTCCTGGGTTTCGGTACCCGCCCGAGTAGAAACCGTGCCGGTGCGGCACGGTCAAGGGGAAACAGGGGGAACACCGGACGAGCCCGGCCGGAAGGACCGGCCGGGCTCGTCGCGCGGAGGGATCAGGCGAGGTCGAAGCGGTCGAGCTCCATCACCTTGGTCCACGCCGCGACGAAGTCGGCCACGAACTTCTCGCGGGCGTCTTCGCTGGCGTAGACCTCGGCGAGGGCCCGCAGCTGCGAGTTGGCGCCGAAGATGAGGTCGACCGCGGTGGCGGTCCACTTCACCTCGTCGGTCGCCGCGTCGCGGATCTCGTACACGTGCTCCTCGGACTCCGAACCCTTCCACCGGGTGCCCGGCGAAAGCAGGTTGGTGAAGAAGTCGTTGGTGAGCACACCGGGCCGGTCGGTGAGCACCCCGTGCGAGGTGCCACCGGTGTTGGCCCCGAGCGAGCGCAGCCCGCCGACCAGCACGGTCATCTCGGGCGCGGTCAGGTTCAGCATGTAGGCGCGGTCGACCAGCAGGACCTCGGGCTGCAGCTTCTCCCCGGCCCGCAGGTAGTTGCGGAAGCCGTCGGCACGCGGCTCCATCACCTTGAACGACTCGACGTCGGTCTGCTCCTGCGACGCGTCGGTGCGACCCGGGTGGAACGGCACGGTGGTCTCGACGCCGGCGTCACGCGCCGCCTTCTCGACCGCGGCCGAACCGGCCAGCACGATCAGGTCCGCCAGCGAGATCTTGGCCCCACCCGCGTTGTTGAACTCCTGCTGGATGCCCTCGAGCTTCTCCAGCACCACCGCGAGCTGCTCCGGCTGGTTGACCTCCCAGTTGCGCTGCGGCTCCAGGCGGATCCGGGCGCCGTTGGCCCCACCGCGCTTGTCGGTGGACCGGAAGGAGGCCGCCGCGGCCCAGGCGGTGGAGACCAGCTGGGCGGTGGTCAGCCCGGAGTCGAGCACCTTCGCCTTGAGCGCGGCGATGTCCTCGGCGCCGACCAGCTCGTGGTCGACCGCGGGCACCGGGTCCTGCCACAGCTGCGGCTCGGCCACCCACGGGCCGAGGAAGCGGCTGACCGGGCCCATGTCGCGGTGCAGCAGCTTGTACCACGCCTTGGCGAAGGCCAGCGCGAACTCGTCCGGGTGCTCCAGGAAGCGGCGCGAGATCTTCTCGTACGCCGGGTCCACGCGCAGCGCCAGGTCGGTGGTGAGCATGGTCGGCCGGTGCTTCTTCTCCGGGTCGTGCGCGTCCGGGATGATCGCGTCGGCGTCCTTGGCGACGTACTGCTTCGCGCCACCGGGGCTGGTGGTCAGCTCCCACTCGTAGCCGAACAGGATCTCGAAGAAGCGGTTGCTCCACTGCGTGGGCACGTCGGTCCACGTCACCTCGAGCCCGCTGGTGATGGTGTCGGCGCCCTTGCCGCTGCCGTGGGTGCTCAGCCAGCCGAGGCCCTGCGCCTCCAGCGGGGCGGCCTCCGGCTCCGGGCCCACGTGGTCGTCGGCGACACCGGCGCCGTGGGTCTTGCCGAAGGTGTGCCCACCGGCGATGAGGGCGACGGTCTCCTCGTCGTTCATCGCCATCCGGCCGAAGGTCTCCCGGATGAAGTGGGCGGCCGCGGCCGGGTCCGCGTTGCCGCGCGGGCCCTCCGGGTTGACGTAGATCAGGCCCATCTCGGTGGCGCCGACGTCGGCCACCATCTCGGTGTCGCTGACGTAGCGCTCGTCACCGAGCCAGGTGTCCTCGGGACCCCAGAAGATCTCCTCGGGCTCCCAGACGTCCTCGCGGCCGAAGCCGAAGCCGAAGGTCTTGAAGCCCATGTCCTCCAGCGCCACGTTGCCGGCCAGCACCAGCAGGTCGGCCCAGGAGATCTTCTGGCCGTACTTCTGCTTGACCGGCCACAGCAGGCGGCGGGCCTTGTCCAGGTTGGCGTTGTCCGGCCAGCTGTTCAGCGGGGCGAACCGCTGGCCGCCGTCACCGGCGCCACCGCGGCCGTCGTGGATGCGGTAGGTGCCGGCGGAGTGCCAGCTCATGCGGATCATCAGGCCGCCGTAGTGGCCGAAGTCGGCGGGCCACCAGTCCTGCGAGGTGTGGAGCACCTCGGCGATGTCCCGCTTGAGGGCCTCGACGTCGAGCTTCTGGAACTCCTTGGCGTAGCTGAAGTCCTCGCCGAGCGGGTTGCTCTTCGACGAGTGGGCGTGCAGCACCGACAGGTCGAGCTGGTTCGGCCACCAGTCGCGGTTCGAGCGGGGACGGCCGCCCGTCTTCGGGGTCGGCGAGCTGATCGCGGGGTTCTCGCTCTCGCTGCCGTGCGCCGTCACCGAGTCGTGGGCGACCGGGCAACCGGCCGCCGCCTTCTGGTCCACGCCCTGTGCGCTGGCGGGGGCGTTGTCCTGGGTGGCGCTCATCTACTTCCTTCCGAACTGGCGGATCATTGGGCAGTGCGATCGGCCGCGCAGTCGGGGCAGGTGCCCCAGAACACGACCTCCGCCTCGTCGATCGCGAAACCGTGATCGTGCGAAGCGGTGAGACAGGGTGCCTGTCCGACGGTGCAGTCCACGTCCTCGATGGCACCGCAGGAACGGCACACGACGTGGTGGTGGTTGTCACCCACCCGGCACTCGTAGCGGGCGGTCGCGCCGGCCGGCTGGATGCGCCGCACCAGCCCGGCGTCGGTGAGCGCCCGCAGCACGTCGTAGACCGTCTGGTGCGAAACCGTGGGGTGCTCGGCCCGCACCAGCGCGATCGCCGTTTCGGTGTCGACGTGCGGGTGGTCGCGCAGCGCGGCGAGCACCGCCAGCCGGGGGCGGGTCACGCGCAACGAGACGGCCCGCAGCTGCGCCTCGAAGTCGGACATCACGCCGCGACCCTAGAACGCTTTCTGGAATGAGTCAAATTTGGCCAGGAGGTCCCCGGCCCCGATCAGGCGAGCCCGAGCGTCCTCGCCGCGTGGTCCAGCCAGGCCGCCAGGAACCGCTCCGGGGCCACGCCGCCCGGGGTGCGGCCGATCAGGGCGTCGAGGATCGGGTAGTAGGTCAGTGACGAGAGCAACACCGCGGCGGTGGCCTCCGGGTCCTCCACAGTGGACCCGCCCGGATCGCGCAGCGTGGTGATCCACCGGGTGCACTCGCGGTAGAGGTGGTCCAGCACACCCTGCCACATCCGCTCGAACAACTCCGGGAAACCGGTGAACTCGCGGATCATCAGGCGGATCAGGTCGCGATCGGTGTCCATCACCGCCCACACCACCCCGGCCATCAGCCGGAGCGCCGCGCGGGGGTCCGCGGGCAGTTCACCGAGCGCCTCGGCGTGCTCGTGCGCCATGCGCTCCAGGTTGCGGTGCACGGCGTGCTCGAGCAGCGCCCGCTTCGACGGGAAGTGCTTGTACAGCGCACCCGAACCGGGGGAGAGCCCGCAGGCGACCTGGATGTCGGCCACCGAGGTGGCGTCGTAGCCGCGGGTGGCGAACTGCCGGACGGCCTCGTCGAGGATGCGTTCCCTGGTCACGCCGGGGGTAGTTCTCGCCATGGAAAGAGAGTACTCTCTTACTATGGTTCGAGTGACGGTGGAGCGGGTGGTGCGGTGCGCACCCGGGGAGTTCCTGGCACTGGTCATGGACGCCGAGCGGTACGCGACGGTGGACGCCAAACTGGGCCGCATCGACTGGGTGCGCTCGCACGGCCACACCACCGACTTCCGGTTCCGCTCGCGGCTGCCGGGGCTGCCGGGACCCGGGTTGGCGGTGGTCTCCCGGATGCGGCTCACCCCGGGGGAACGGGTCGACGTCGCCTACGCGCCGCCGCCGCACAACCGGCTCGTCCGGCGCCTCTCCCGGTTCGCCGCGAGCTTCGTGTGCACCCCGGTCAGCGAGGGCACCCGGGTGACCCGGACGATCGAGATCGGTTTCCCCCGGGTGCTCGGCTTCCCGGCCGAAGCCGTGCTGCGGCGCACGCTGCGCCCCGACGTGGAACGCGAACTCGACGGGGCGAAGGCGCTGCTGGAAGGGCCTCAGCCGGCCAGCGGCTGATCGGTGAAGTAGCGGGCGGCCAGGTCGGCGACGTCGTCGGCGCGTTCGAGCACCACCCAGTGGTCGGCGTCGGCGATGGTGCGGAAGTCGCTGCCCGGAATGGTGGCGGCGAACCGGCGCTGCCGTTCGGCCGAGGTGATGGTGTCGTGCTCCCCGCTGAACACCAGCGTCGGCACCCCGGCCAGCCCCCCGTCGAAGCACGGGCCACCGGCCAGCGACCGCCGCAGGTAGTCCATCAGGTGCGGCACGTGCACCGCGCCGTGCAGCATCGAGCGCCGGACGTACCGGTACACCAGTGACCGCTGCGGGACGTGGCGGCTTTCGTCGAGGCACAACTGCATTTCCGTGGACACCGTGGCGAACTCTTCCACCTCGCCCCGTTCCAGGTGCTCCGCCGCCCGGCGCAGCTCGTCCATTTGCGACGGACTGGTCTCCGACACCACCCCGCCGAGGACCAGCCGCGCGATGCGGTGCGGATTCCGTTGCGCGCAGGCGAAAGCGAGTTCCGCGCCGTAGGAGTACCCGAACAGGTTGACCCGCGCCACGCCGAGCTCGTCGAAGAGGTCGTCGAGGATGCCGTCGAGCGCGGCCCCCATCAGTTCGTTGCCCGCCCCGGCGGGCAGCGGGTCGGCGGTGCCCATCCCGGGCAGGTCCGCGGTGATCAGGCTGGTCAGCGGGGTGATCCGGTCCTCCATCCGCGGCCAGCCGTGCATGCCCTGCAACCCGCCGCCGAGCACCACCACCGGTTCGGTGCGCGGCTCCGGCTGGTGCAGCAGGCGGTAGCGGTAGTGCGTGTTCCCGACCGCGAGCGGCCGGACTTCCTCGTACATGGTCGGTTTCAGCAATCCTTGGTCAGCACGAGAGCGGCGTTGTGGCCGCCGAACCCCATCGACGTCTTGACCGCGCACTCGACGGCGGCCGGCCTGGCTTCCTTGGCCACCACGTCGATCGGGACGCGGACGTCGCGGGTGCGCAGGTTGGCCGTCGGCGGCACCAGCTGGTGTTGCAGGGCCAGCACGGTGAGCGCGGTTTCGATGCCACCGGCGGCGCCGAGCGCGTGCCCGGTCCTGGCCTTGGTCGAGCACACCAGCGGCTGGTCGCCGAGCACCCGCTCCAGGGTGGTGGCTTCGATCAAGTCGTTCATCACGGTGGAGGTGCCGTGGGCGTTGACGTGGCCGATGTCGGCCGGTGCGACGTCCGCGTCGGCCAGCGCGGCCCGCAGCGCGCGCTCGACGCCTTCGCCCTCGGGTTCCGGGGCGACCGCGGCGTAGGCGTCGCTGGACGCGCCGTAACCCGCGATCCCCGCGCGGACACGGGCTCCTCGCGCGAGGGCGTGCCCGGGACGTTCGAGCACGACGAGACCGGATCCCTCACCGATGACAAAACCGTCGCGGTCGGCGTCGAACGGGCGGCAGGCGGTGGCCGGGTCGTCGCGGCGGGTGGACACCGCGCGCAGCTGGCAGGCGCTGGCGACCAGCAGCCGCGAGCACACGGATTCGGCACCACCGGCGATGGCGATGTCGCAGGCACCCGAGCGCAGCAGCTGCAGCGCGGTGCCGATGGCGACCGTGCCCGAGGAACACGCCGTGGAAACGCACAGGCTCGGCCCGCGGGCACCGAGGTCGAGGCAGACGCTGCTGGCGGCGCTGTTGACCGTGGTCATCGGCGCCAGCTTCGGCGACACCCGGCGGGCGCCCTTTTCGGCGAGCACGGTGCTCTGCTGGTCGTAGAAGGGGAGACCGCCGTGCGCGGAACCGATGACCACGGCGACGCGATCACCGTCCCACTGCGCGGGGTCCAGTCCCGCGTCCGCCACCGCCTCACGCGCGGCGAGCACCGCGAGCTGGGTGAACCGGTCCATCATCCGCAACGCCGGCACGCCCAGCAGGGCCGCGGTGTCGAGGTCGTCGATGGTGTACATGAAATCGCAGGGCAGGCCGTCCAGTTCTTCGAGGTGGCGCACCGCCGGTGCCCGGCCGGGCCGCGTCACGTCCCGCCAGGTGGCGTCGGCGCCGACCCCGGCCGCGGTGACCAGGCCCAGCCCGGTGACCGCCGCGGTCCGCGCCGTCACGCCGCGAGCTTCTCGCCGATGACCGTGGCCAGCTGCCCGACCGTTTCCCGCGAGGTGAGCTGGACGTCCTCCAGATCGATCAGCAGGCGCTCCTCGACGAGCACGCGGAGTTCTTCCAGGGCCAGGGAATCCATGCCGAGGACACGCAGCGGGACCTCGGGTCGCACGGCGAGGGGTTCCACGCCGAACTTCTCGGTCAGCAGGGCGGTGATTTCGGCGGTGATGGTCACTTCTTCGCAGCTCCAGGTTCGCGGGGCACGGGTGTTTCGCGCGCAGCGACCGGCTCGTGGTCCGGTGCCGGCGATCCACCCTTTATACGTGCCGACTCCGCGATTGCCAGTTTCTTAGCTCCATGGAGTGAATCCGGAGAAATCCCGGAAACCGATATCACCATTCCCCGATTTTCCCGCCGGGCATTTCCGCGGCGGGTTTCAGCGCAGCACGCGGTAACGCAGGTGAGTGGACGGATCGCCTTCGATCAGCCGGGTGCGCCGCAGCCGGATGCGCCCGCCGAGGTCGTCGAACAGCCGGGTGCCCGCACCGAGCAGCACCGGTTCCAGGTGCAGGTTGAGTTCGTCGACCAGGCCCAGCCGCAGCGCCTGGTTCGCCACGTCGGCCCCGCCCATGATGTGCACGTTCTTCTCCCCGGCCGCCCCCTTGGCCCTGGCGATCGCGGTTTCCACGTCCGGCACGAAGGTGAACGTGGTTTCGCCCGCCACGCGCACCCCGCGCGGGCGGTGCGTCGGCACGAACACCGGCATCCGGAACGGCGGGTCCTCACCCCAGCCGCGGGTGTGGGCGTAGACCCGGCGCCCGGCCACCACCGCGCCCGCCGCGGCGAACGCCTCCTGGACCATCCACCGCTCCCCGCCGGGGCGGATGGAGTCACCGGCGCCGCCGAGCGGGTTCTCCACACTGGGATCCGGCCCGGTGATGTAGCCGTCGAGCGACATGGACAGGCTGATCTCGACCACACCCATCGACCGATTACACCACGCGCCGGGCGCCCGATCACTTTCGATCTTGAGGGATTTCCGGTTCGGTGTAAAGGATCTCGCGAGCCTGTTCCGCGGCGCGGGTGATGCTCTCGCCGACGAAGTCGACGAAGCGGGCGATGCTCTCGAGCCGGTTGGCGGCCGGGGTGCCGTGGCCGAGCACGGTGACACCCCGCCGCGCGGTCTCGGCGAGCCGCGCGTGGGACCGGGCGGCGGAAATCATCGACTGGTACCAGACGTCGTTGTCGGCGAAGTAGCGCTCGCGACGGCGTTCGTCGCGTTCCCGGCGGATCAGGCCCTGGCTTTCCAGGAACGCCACCGCCTTGGACACCGACGCCGGGCTGACCTGGAGGTGCCGCACCAGTTCGGCCGCGGTGAGGCTGCCCTCGTCGGTGATGATCAGGCAGGTCAGCACCCTCGCCATCATCTTCGGCAGGCCCTGCTGCATGAACAGGCCGGTGAAGGTCTCCTCGTACTCGAGCACGGCTCCGGCGTCGCGCCCGTGGGCGAGCGGGGCCGCGGTCCCGCCCCGCGGTGTGGTGCGCCGCCGCCGGTGGGCGCGGCGTTCGGTGGCGTGGTGGGCCAGGTCGGCGCGGTAGGCGGTGGGGCCGCCGTTGCGCATCACCTCCCGCGTGACGGTCGAGGTGGGCCGGTCGAGCCGCCGGGCGATCTCGGCGTAGGCGTGGCCGTCGGCCAGGCCCAGCGCGATCTGCCGGCGTTCCTGCTGGGTGAGCCTGCCTCCGGGCACGCGGCCTCCTCGGGGTAGCGGGAGGCCGCAGCATAGCGTTCACCCTCGGCTCATTGCAATGCTGGAGAGCTGGCAATGTTGCGTTGAATTCGTACCCATTGCAATGCTGTCTAAGCTCTGAGCTGTTTCTTTGCTGCTAGAACGCAATGAAGTAGTTGCCCAGATCGAGAACGCAACGTAGCGTTTTCAATATCGGAAACAACAAGCCAAGGAGCAGGGACATGCCGGAGTTCACCACCACCGCCCCGATCACCGCCGTTCTGGACCTCCCCGCCGGGCACGTCCGGCTCATCGCCGCGGACCGGGCCGACACCAGGGTCGAGGTCCGGCCCGCGGACGCTTCGAAGAGCCGCGACGTCAAGGCGGCGGAGCGGACCACCGTCGACTACGGCGACGGTGTGCTGCGGATCGTGTCCGCGGCGAAGAACCAGCTGCTCGGGCCGTCCGGGTTCGTCGAGGTGACCGTGCAGCTGCCCGCCGGTTCCCGCGTCGATGGCAAGCTGGCCGGGGCCGGTCTCCGGGGCGTCGGCCGGTTCGGGGAGGTCGCCGTGGAAGGCGCGCACGGCGAGATCAAGATCGACGAAGCCGCAAGCGCGCGGCTGTCCGCGCTCGCCGGTGACGTGACGGTCGGCCGTCTCACCGGGCCCGCGGAAATCAGCACCGGCAAGGGCGACATCAGGATCACCGAGGCGGTCCGGGGCACGGTCGTGCTGCGCACCGAAATGGGCGATGTGACGGTCGAGGCCGCCGCGGGCGTCTCCGCCTCGCTCGACGCCGGTACCCCGTACGGCCGGATCCACAATTCGCTGAAGAACGCCGGTGCGCCCGGATTGACGATCCACGCCACCACCGGCCACGGCGACATCACCGCCCGCAGCCGCTGAAAACCACGGGAGGCGCCACCGCCGGTGGCGGCGTCTCCCGCGGTTGACCGCTGCGGCGGCCGACGGTGTGCAGGATGAGCAGGTCCATGCCCGGGAACCGGCGCCCTCGCGCCGGATCCGCGCGTTGGCCCGGATGTTCACCCGCCGTTGGTAACACTGGGAAAGGACATGCCGGTGAGCTCCGTTCACCGGGGACTCCCAGCGGTGACTCCAGCCGCGGCCCGGGCGCGGGTGCTTCTCGATTCCTGACCGGCTCCCCTATGCTGCCGCCATGTCCGGCGAGGTGGACCGCCCGGTGCTGCGGCGGTACGCGCAGTACGTCATCGACCGGGTGCTGGTCGTCCTCGGCTCGCTGCTGGCCACCCTGCTCGCCGCGGCGCTGGCGCTGGGTTTCCTGTGGCTCACCCGCGGTCCGGTGGAGGTCCTGTGGTTGCCGCTGGTGGTGCTGGTGGCCAGCGCGCTGGGCGGTTCGCTGCTGGTGGACGTGTGGTTCCCGCACCGCCGCGGTGGCGCCACCCCGGCGATGCGGTGGCTGGGCCTGCGGGTGGTGACCCTGCGCGGGAACCAGCCGCAGCTGCGGGCACTGCTGCTGCGCTGGCTGCTGATCAGCGTGGACGACCTGTTCTTCGGCCTGGTCGGCGCGGTGCTGATCGCCCTCACGCCCCGGCGGCAGCGGCTGGGTGACCTGGTCGCCCGCACCGTGGTGATCCGGGTGCGGTGATCAGCGCAGCAGGCCGCGCTGCCAGGCCCAGATGGCGATTTCGGTGCGGTTGCGCACCTCCAGCTTGCTCTGCACGCTCGCCAGGTGCGTTTTCACCGTGGACAGCGAAACCCCGAGGTCCGCGGCGATCTCGTTGTTGGTCCGGCCGCGGGCCACGGCGAGCACCACGTCGGACTCCCGCTCGGTCAGCGGGGTCGCCACCGGCTGCGCCCGCCGCCGCAGGTTCTCGGTGAACCGGGCCAGCAGCCGCACGGTCACCGCCGGGGACACCATCGCCTCCCCGTTGGCCGCCGCCCGCACCGCCTCCACCAGCAATCGCGGCCCGGCGTCCTTGAGCAGGAACCCGCAGGCACCGCCGAGCAGCGCGGCGTAGACGTTCTCGTCGGCGTCGTAGGTGGTCACCACGACCACCCGCAGCGGATCGGCCACCGCGGGCCCGGCCAGCTGCTCGGTCGCCCGCAGCCCGTCCACCTTGGGCATCCGGATGTCCATCAGCGTCACGTCCGGCCGCAGGCGCCGCGCCAGCCGGACCGCGGCTTCGCCGTCGGCGGCCTCGGCGATCACCTCGATCTCCGGTGCGGCGTCGAGCACCAGCCGGAAACCGGTGCGCACCAGCGTCTGGTCGTCGGCGACGAGCACCCTGATGGTCATCAGATCCCCCGGGAGAGCAGGACGAACGGCTGGTCCTCGGCGCCCAGCGGCAGCCGGGCGGTGACCAGCCAGCACCGCTGGGGAGCCGGTCCGGCGTGCAGGCTGCCGCCGAGCATGGTGACCCGCTCGGTCATCCCGACGATCCCGAAACCGCCGGGTGCGCCGCCCGGCTGCCCGGGAACGCCGTTGTTGCGCACGGCCACGACGAGTTCGTCGGCCTCGACCCGGGCCGACACCACGACTTCGGTGGCGTCCGGGGCGTGCCGCCGGACGTTGGTGAGCGATTCCAGCACCACCCGGTGCACGGTGGTGCCCAGTTGCGGGGGAACACGCAGCTGGTCCAGTTCCTCGGCGATCTCGACCGCGGCACCGGTGCTCGCGGCGGCCCGCACCACGTCACCGAGCGCGGTGTCCGGCGCGGGCGGCACGTGTTCGGTGTCGCGCAGCATGCCCACCAGCCGCCGGGCCGCGGCCAGCGCTTCCCCGCCCGCCTGCTCGATCTCCCGGTAGACCTCGGCGTGCTCGGTGGGGTGCCGGGCCTCGGTGAGCGCGCGGGCCGCCTGCACCCGGACGACGATGCCGCTGACGTGGTGGGCCACCAGGTCGTGCAGTTCCCTGGCCAGCTGGAGCCGTTCGTGCGTGCGGACCCGGTGCAGCACGGCGCGCTGGCGGCCGTCGGCGTCCCGCAGGATCAGCCCGACCCCGAGGCAGGCACCCCAGTACGCCGCGGCCCCCACGCCGAGCAGCGCCTCGGCCGCATCGGTGCCGTAGCGCAGCAGGGGCGCGGCGATCATCACCGCGCCCAGCGCCACCGCCAGCCCCGCCGCCCGCACCGGCACCAGCCGACGGCACGCCGCCGCGGTGAGCACCCCGGCGGCCACGACCTCGGTGAGCACCGGCTGGTTCCGGCCGGTGCCGGCGAACAACGCCACGGCCGTGCTGATGGCGGACAACGCCGCCACCGCACCGCCGAGCACCCCGATGTGCCGCGGGAACCGGCGGCGCAGCACGCTCAGCACCGCCATCGCCGGACCGGCGGGAGCCAGGAAACCGGTCAGCGCCCCGGCCAGCCCGGCGTCGACCGGCGCCCGCAGGCCCAGCACGAGGTCACCGGCCGTGGCCGCCACCAGCGCGGCGAGCTCGGTGCCGAGCACCCCGCGCCGGGCCGTGGCACCCGCTGCGCGCATGGGGGCATCATCCAGCAGGGGTGCCGGCGCGGGCGAAGTGGGCGTTCGACGGCGGCAGGTAGCTGAACACCACCCCGAGCACCGCCACCCCGCAGCTGAGGTAACCGGCCCAGGTCGCCGGCGTGGCCAGCAGGGAACCGAGCTGCAGCAGGGTGAGCACGGTCAGCGTCACCCGCGCCCAGTTGCGCCCGGCCTTCAGCTTGAACGCCAGCCACAGGTAACCGAGCACCAGCACGGCGACCACGGCGAGCGCGAAGCCCTGCCCGATGGTGACCGCCTGGTCGAGCCGGTCGCCGGTCAGCGCGGGATCGCCGGTGCGCAGCTCGCTGGCCAGTTCGTCCCTGGACGACAGGATCAGCACGCCACTGGCGATCGAGGTCAGGGTGGCGGCGAGGAAACCGAAGAACGCGACGAGAACGGTGGTCGGCGGGTTCGCCCGCAGTGCTTCAGTGGTCATGGCCTACACCTTGGTCCGGCTCCGGAGCCGTGGCAGCGCAACCGATCCCCGCCTAGTACTTTCGGCCGAGGCCGGACTCCGGCAGCAGGTGCGCGAGCAGCAGCTTGAGCAGCAGCAGCGGCACGAACCAGGCGAGCACGGCGGGCACCGGGGCGAAACCGGTGACCGCGGTCAGCGCCACCGCGGTCACCGCGAACGCCACCGGCCGGCGCAGCGAGTCCTCGGTGAGCACCACCAGGACCGCACCGGCGAGCACCGCCCCGTAGACCACCGCGGCGGTGGTCCACGAAAACCCGGGCACCACCAGCGCCAGGACGAAGGGGTGCGCGTGGGCCGCGACAAAACCCAGGTGGTGCGCCCTGGTGCGACCGGGGCGGTGGAACCAGCGCTTGGCGGAACCGGTGGCGTTGACCACGGCGCCACCGAACAGGTCGAAACCCAGCACCACCACGACGACCACGGCGAGCGCGGGCAGCCCGGCGTCCAGCGCGAGCACCGAGACCAGCGCCGCGCCGGCGGCCGCCGCCCCGAAACCGGCGGCCACCTCACCCCGGGACGCGCCGGGGGCGATCAGCCGGTCCACGACGGTCATCGGCGCACCCCGTGCAGGCACAGGTCGACCACCGGCCCGGCGAGCGCGGTCAGCGGCACCGCGGGATCGGCCAGCCACTGCACCAGGCAGCCTTCGAGCACGCCAACGACCACGGCGGCGTGCGCCTCGCCGACCCCGTCCCGCAGCTCCCCCGATTCCCCCGCCTCCGCGAGCAGTTCCGCGACCACGCCGCGGTGTTCGCGGTACACCGCGGCCATGTCCAGCGGCGGCCCGGCCGACCACAGGTCCAGCAGCACCCTGGCGTGGTCGGCGTGCTCGGCCAGTTCCGCCAGCGTCGACCGCAGCAGCGCGGCCAGCCGCTCCAGCGGGGGACCCGGCTGCCGTGCCGCGGCGAGCGTGGCGGCCGAGCGGGCCGCGTAGTCCTCGAACACCGCGGCGAGCAACGCCTCCCGGCTGTCGAAGTACAGGTACACGCTGCCCTTGGCGACACCCGCCTCCGCCGCCACGTCCTCGACGCGCGACGCCGGGAAACCCTTCCGCGCGAACACCCGAACCGCCGCATCCAGGATTTCCCCGCGCCGCGTCGCCCGATCCACCCTCTTGGCCATGCCGCAATCATGACTGACTGGTCAGTCATAACGCAAGGCTCAGCCGAAGGAGGACCCGCTCACCCGGTAACCACCCCGCTCGACCGGCAGGAACGGGATGGCGCTGTTGCACATCAGCGTGTCCTCGGCGAAACCGCCGGTGCTCCAGCTCCAGCCGATCAGGTCCGGCCCGCGGGCGCTGTCCCGCACGCTGACCCCGACCCGCCGTCCGACCAGCTCGGTGCCCGGCGGGGCGGCGGGGAAGTCGATCCGCTCGATCACCCCGGTCACCACGCCCTGCCCGGCCGCGGCCAGCACGCAGTCCACCCTGGCCTCGAAGTCGGCGAACAGCCGCCCGTCGGGGTAGTGGTGGGTGACGTGGAACCGGCCGGAGTGCACACCCGCCGCCGACATCCGGCCGTCCACGGTGAACCGCACC
The DNA here is from genome assembly GCF_056431745.1 of Amycolatopsis sp. NPDC045836. NCBI lineage: Bacteria > Bacillati > Actinomycetota > Actinomycetes > Pseudonocardiales > Pseudonocardiaceae > Amycolatopsis > Amycolatopsis sp. NPDC045836. Next base: position 29,609 of record NZ_JBWKKF010000016.1, read on the forward strand.
GGATCCCCGTTCTCCCCCGGCAGCTTCGCGTCCGCGCTGCCGGCCACGCGCACTCCGCCCGACCCGGCCGCGGCCACCAGCCCCGGCTCCGCCGCCGCCGCGGTCATGGTCGTGGCCGTGGCCGCCGCGACCGCCAGCGCGGCCAGCCCGATCTTCGTTCCCCTGCGCACTTCCCGTGCTCCTCCCGGTCGGTGGATCGCCTGTGTGCGGTCCACCCTCGCCGGATCCGCGCCGGAATCCTTCCCCCGGCGGGGGGAAGCAGCTCACTCCGGGGCGGGAGAGCGGGGGGCGGGAGAGCGGGGCGCCACCGGGGGCGCCCCGCCCTCGCTAGGGCAGCAGGCCGGTCGCCCCCTCCTTCACCACCAAGGTGCTCTGAAGGCACATCCACTGGTCGCGGTCCCACTGCCCGGCCCACTCGCCGGCCACACCCGCGGCCTGGCACAGGTGGGCGGACCCGAATTCCCGGTACTCCGCCCAGCCCGCCGGCGACTGGGCCGAAGCGATCGCCGGACCAGCCGCGGCCAGGGCCATGGCGGTGAGCACGAGAACACGGGCGAAGGTGCGGTTCATGTTTTCTCCTTGTGGTGTGAATCGGTCGAACACAGGCGCCACCACCAGCTGATCGCCGGAATGGGCGGTGGCGTGGAATCGCTGTCGCGCGGACGGCCGCACCAGCCGGGGTGCGGCGCCGGGCGGCCGTAGTCGTGGTACCTCGGCACGTTCAGCGCCCAGTCGTTGTTGCCGCGGATGGCGTGGCCGAGGCAGTCCAGGTAGCACCGCAGCGCGTCGCTGCCGTCCAGCCCGGCACGCGTGCGCAGGAACAGGTCCATCACCCGGTCCCGCAACGCATACGCCTCGTCCATCGCCCGCTCGGCGGTCCAGCCGTACTGGGCGCGCAGCACGTTGACGAGGTTCTGGTCGGTGTGCTGCTCGTCGCTCTCCTTCCGGTGGGAATGCAGGTCGTTGTCCCACGAGGCGATCAGGTTGGCCATCTCGGTGACGGCCCGCACCCGCGGGGAGTCCATTTCCGCGGCCGGGACCTCCGCGCCGTTGGCGATCTCCAGCATCGCCAGCGTCGGCGGCCCGCCCGAACTGCCCAGCCGCATCGCGGTGTACTCGGCCAGCGACGGCATCCGCCCGCTCGCCCGGTTGGCGATCTGCCAGGCCACCGCGAACAACCAGGCGCGGTGCGCTTCCTGGAACCGCCGCACCTGCACCGGCGTCGCGCAGACCTCGAACCCGCGGCCGATGTCCTGCAGCGCCGCCACGTACGGATCACCGCCGGGCACCGGTTCCCACGGGGTTTCCAGTGCCCGCTGCAGCGTCCCCGCCATGGCCAGGAACGCCGCCGGGTCCGCGCTGTAGGCACCGCTGTCGCACCGGGCGTCGTCGAAGGCGAAACCCCAGTACACCCAGTGCGCGGTGACCTGGAGGTGGCTGGTGATGCCCGCCGGGGCGAACCGCGCGTAGAACTCCGCGCTGCGGGTGCCGATCACCCGGGCCCGTTCCTCCTGGCCGCGGTAGAAACCGAAGTGGTCGATCCACTCGATCGCGCGTTGCTCCACCAGCTCCGCGTCGGGGTGGATGGCGGGGGGAATGGGGCAGTAGAACGGCCGCAGCGCGAGGTTCTCGTCCAGGGAGGTCATGCGTTCCCCCTCGCGCGGGTGGCGCGCCACAACCGGCTGATCGACGTGGCGAGCCCGGCGGCGTCCAGGCCGTGTTCGGCGAGGATCGCCGAGCGGGAGGCGTGGGCGAGGTACTTCGGCGGCAGGCCGAGCGCGTGCACCGGCACCGGGCACCCCACGTCGGCGAGCAGCTGGGCGAGACCGGTGCCGAAACCGCCGGTGCGCACGCCGTCCTCCGCGGTGACCACCAGCCGGTGCCCGGCCGCCAGCCCGGCGACGGCCGGGTCGAGCGGGTGCACCCAGCGCGGATCGCACAGGGTCACCCCGATGCCGAGGGCATCCAGCGCCACCGCGGCGCCGTACCCGGCCGAGGCCAGCGGCCCGGCGGTCACCAGCAGCACGTCCGGCCGGCGGCCGCGCCACAGCACGTCGAGCTCGCCGTGCCGTTCCACCACGGGCAGTTCGGCCGGCGCGGACCCCTTCGGGAAGCGGAGCGCGGTGGGCCCGGTGGTGGTGCCCACCGCCTGCTCCAGCAGCGCCTCCAGGGCCGTCGCGTCCCGTGGCGCGGCCACGCGCATCCCCGGCACCGCACGCAGCAGGGCGAGGTCCCACATGCCGTGGTGGCTGGCGCCGTCGTCCCCGGTGACCCCGGCCCGGTCCAGCACGAAGGTGACCGGCAGCCGGTGCAGCCCGACGTCCATCAGCACCTGGTCCAGCGCGCGGGTCAGGAAGGTGGCGTAGACCGCCACCACCGGGTGCCGCCCGCCCAAGGCCAGCCCGGCGGCCGCCGCGACCGCGTGCTGCTCGGCGATACCCACGTCGACCACCCGCCCGGGAAAGGCCTCCGCCAGCGGCAGCAGCCCCGTGGGCCGCAGCATCGCCGCGGTCAGCGCGACCAGCTCCGGCCGGGCGGTGGCCAGTTCGAGCAGCCGCGCCCCGAACACCGAAGTCCACTTCGGACCCGAAGCGGGCGGCCCCGGCGCGCCGACGGTGTGCAGCCGGTCCGCCTCGTCCAGTTCCGCGGGCTCATACCCCCGGCCCTTCACGGTGACGCAGTGCACCACCACCGGCCTGCCGAACTCCTTCGCCCGCCGCAGGGCCCGTTCCACCGCCGCCACGTCGTGGCCGTCTACCGGGCCCAGATAGGGGAAACCGAGGACGCGGAAGAGGTTCGGGCCCGCCCCGGCGGTGTCGCGCAACCCGGCGAGGTGCCGCCCGACGGCCCCCACCGTCGGATCGTAGGAACGGCCGTTGTCGTTCAGCACGATCACCACCGGCCGGTCCGCGGTGGCCAGGTTGTTCAGCGCCTCCCAGCACAGGCCGCCGGTCAGCGCGCCGTCCCCGACCACGGCCACCACCGGCCGGCCCGCCCTGGCCAGGCCGTCGGCGTAGGAGAGCGCGGTGGACGCGTGCGAGTTCTCCACCAGGTCGTGCGGCGATTCCGCACGGCTCGGATAACCGGACAACCCGCCCGCCCGCCGCAACGACGGGAATGCCCGGACGCGGCCGGTGAGCAGTTTGTGCACGTAGCTCTGGTGACCGGTGTCGAAGACAATTCGCTCACGCGGGCTGTCGAATACCCGGTGCAGTGCGATGGTCAGTTCCACCGCCCCCAGATTCGAACCGAGGTGCCCGCCGGATGCGGTCACCACGTGCACCAGGAAATCGCGTATTCGCGCGGCCAGCTCAGCCAATTCCCCAGGGCGGGCGGCCCGCAGCACGGCGACCGGATCGGGGCTTTCCAGCAACGATCCGGCGTCGAGGTCCACCGGGCGAAGGGGCGCGCTCATGGCAATTCCTCCAACCGCCCGCCACAACGGCGCGCGGAATGACTTTTTCGCAAAGGGGATCTCCGGCGATGCCGGTCCGCTCACGGTGCCTGACCGGGGACCGGTGGTTCAAGACCGCCGCTGATGTTCAGCCCGTACGGGTGGCAAGTGTTTCGTGGGCGGCGGTCACCGTTACCGGTGACGACGGCTGCGTCGCGCTCCGGTGGTGCGGTACAAATGTTCCGGCCCGGCGAATGACGCGCCGGCCGGAATACCACCGCTGCCATTCACCGGTGCGGTGCGGACGCCAGCATTCACGCGGATCCCCTCAAGGAGCGGACATGTCAGCCGAGCAAGTCGTCAGTGCCTTCCCGCGGCCGCGCCGGCCACCGGCCGACGCCTCCTGGGTGCGCACCGGGGTCGACCACGCGCTGGCGGACTACCTCCAGGCGCAGGCGGACCGCTCGGCCGATCGCTGCGTGCCGCCGCTGATCGCGGTGATCGCCGACTTCCTCGCCGGGGGCAAGCGCTTGCGCCCGGTGTTCTGCCACTGGGGCTGGGTCGCCGCGGGCGGCCGGACCGGCGACGAAGCGGTGCTCGCCGCCGGCGCGGGCCTGGAACTGTTCCACACCTTCGCCCTCATCCACGACGACGTGATGGACCGGTCGGCGCTGCGGCGCGGGAAACCGACCGTGCACGAGGTGCTGGCGACCCGGTTCCGCGACGGCGAGCCCCCCGCCGAGGCCCAGCGGTTCGGCATGAACGCCGCCATCCTGCTCGGCGACCTCTGCCTGGCCTGGGCCGACGACCTGCTGCAGCACGCAGCCGCCACCCCCGGCTGCTCGCCGAGGGTCCAGCCGCTGCTGCACGACATGCGCACGGAGGTGATGGTGGGCCAGTACCTCGACCTCGACGGGGAGGAGATCACCGACCCGCTGGCGCACAGCTGGCGCACCATCGGCTGCAAGACCGCCGGATACACGGTGGAAAAACCGCTGCAGCTCGGGGCCGCGCTGGCCGGCGCCGACGACGACCTGCTGCGCTGGTGCAGCGCCTACGGCAGGCCACTGGGGGAGGCGTTCCAGCTGCGCGACGACCTGCTCGGCGCCTTCGGCGACGTCGCCGTCACCGGCAAACCCGTGCTCGACGACTTCCGCGAAGGCAAACGAACCGTGTTGATGGGCCTGACCTGGGAACGAGCCACCCCGCGGCAGCGGGAGGTGATCCGCGCCCGGCACGGCGACGAGCACCTCGACGAGGAAGGCGCCGCCGAACTCCGCGCGGTCATCCGGCAGACCGGCGCCGAGAACGCGGTGCGCGAGCTGATCACCGCCAAGGCCGGTCAGGCGAACCGCCTGCTGGAGCGGGCGGACCTGCCGGAACCGGCGGCGGCCGCACTGGCCGAACTGGTCGGCCTGGTCACCGGGCGGGTGCGGTGAGCGGGGGCATGGCAGGCGGCTCCGGGCAGGTGCTGCGCGCGGTGAACCTGCACAAGTCCTACGGCTACCGCCCGGTGCTGCGCGGGGTGGACTTCGGCCTGCGCCGCGGTGAACTGCTCGGGGTGCTGGGGGAGAACGGGGCGGGCAAGTCCACCCTGCTGCGCGTGCTGGCCGGTGTGCTGCGCCCCGACCGCGGCGAGGTGCGCTACCAGGGCAGGCTCGGCTACTGCCCCCAGCACATCGTGGTCAACAACGAACTGACCGTGACCCAGCACCTGCGTTACTTCCAGTGCGCCTACCACGTGGAAAACCTCAAGCACGCCGCCGAACTGCTCGAACGGCTCGACCTGATGCGCTACCGCAACGCCAAGGCGGGCACGCTCAGCGGCGGCACCCGGCAGAAGCTGAACCTGGTGCTGGCGCTGATGCACGACCCGGACGTGGTGCTGATGGACGAGCCGTACCAGGGCTTCGACTGGGACAACTACCTCAACTTCTGGGAACTGACCACGGAACTGCGTGACCGGGGCCGCTCGGTGCTGGTGATCTCCCACATCGCCCACGACACCGAACGCTTCGACCGGCTGTACCGCCTGGAGAGCGGGCAGGTGGTGCCCTCCGGCCCCCCGGCAGGCGAAAACGGGGAGTGCACCGCGGTGGAGTGCGCGTCATGACCGCGGCCCCCGCCGTCCTGCGGCAGGCCAGGGCCCGGTGGACGGCGATGGCCGACGACACCAGCTGGCGGGCCGCGCTGGTGAAGGCCGTCGGTTTCGAAACCGCCCAGCACGCCAGGAACCGGCTGGCGCTGTCACTGGTGGTGTTCTTCATCCCGGCCTGGCTCGCCCTGGTCACCTCGATCCTCCCGGCCGCCCCGATCGACTTCCAGTCCAGGGTCACCGGCGAACTGGTCAACGTGCCCGCCAACGAGCTGGCGCTGATCTCGGCGGCGCTCAACGCGGTCACCCTGATCGTCGGCTTCATGATGTTCGCCGCCATGCGCCGCTCCAGCGAGTTCGACCAGCGCCTGGTGCTGGCCGGCTACTCCCGCTCGGGGCTGCTGCTGGCCAAACTGGTGGCGCTGGTGCTGGTGGCCGCGGTGGTCAGCGCCTACGCGGCGGTGTCGATGACCTTCTTCACCGACCCGCACCAGGGCGCGCTGCTGGCGCTCAGCCTGTTCTCCAGCGGCCTGACCTACGGCGGCATCGGCATCGTGCTCGGCGTGGCGGTGTCCACCGAACTGGCGGGCATGTTCGTCATCATCATGATCAGCCTGGTCGACGTGATGGTGCAGAACCCGACCATCAACCCCGGCCGCGACCAGGCGCTGGTGCAGTTCCTGCCCACCTACGGCGCCATGCAGAGCGGGGTCGCGGCCACCTTCACCGACGCCGCCAGCGCCGGTCACCTGCTGCTCGGCCCGATCTGGCTGGCGGTCTTCGCGGTGTTCGGCCTGATCGCCTTCTACGCCCGCACCCGCGACCACAGCAGGCACACCGACGCCCCGGCACCCGCCGTGCCCGCGGCGATGGTGACCCTGCGGACCATGCCCGACGGCACCATGCTGGTGGAGTCGCGCCAGGGACCGATCGTGCTGTGCTCGCACACCGACTGCGGCATCGAGCAGGTCTCCCTGCCCGGCGGCCTCTGACCGGGCTACCGCAGCCCGGGCGGCGGGTCGGTGAAGTCGTCGGGAGAGGCCTCGGCGAGCTGGTCGCGGAAATCGGCGACCTCCTGCTCGACGTCGGGTTCCTCCTCGTCGGCGAGTTCGAGGTCGGCCGCGGCCACGGCCAGCACGGTCTCGGCCACCTCGAGCGGCACCCCGGCCCGCACCCCGAGCGCCACGGCGTCACTGGGCCTGGCCGAGATGCGGGTGCCGTCGGCGAGCACCAAGTCCGCGAAGAACACCCCCTCGTCCAGCGCGGTCACCTCCACCCGCTGCACCCGGCGCCCGAACGCCTCGATCACCTGACCGATCAGCTCGATGGTGTCCGGCCGGGCGTGCTCGACCCGCTGGCACGCCTCGATCAGGGCACCCGCCTCCGGCGCACCGATCGAGATGGGCAGCCAGCGCCGGTCCCCGGCGATCTCCCGCAGCAACATCACCGGCGTCTCATCCGGCGGCAGGAGAGCCACTCCGTGCACGCGCACCGCGATCACCGCATCCACCCCGTTCCCGTGTCGGTCCCCACGGTTTACCCAGCCCGGCGGCCACCACTCGCCACATCCCCGGCTGAATGGGTCACATTTGCGCACCCACGGCAGCGCCACCTCAAGGACCGGTACGGGCGGTACCGCTCAGTTCGCGATCGCCAGGCTCAGCACCGCCTTGCCGGTGCCGACGGCGACGGCCTTGACCTCGACGCCGTTCATGATCGTGGCGCGGCCGGTGTTCAGCGGTGAGGTCATCGTGCCGCTCTGGAACTTGGCCCCGACCTCCATCACCCCATCGGCGATGGTGCGCACCTTGAGCAGGGTGAACCCGTAGCGCCGGGGCGCGGGCACCGTGGCACCGGGCGTGACCAGCACCTCGCACCGGCCGTCCCCGCAGGCGGACAGGTTCTCCCCGTCCTTGGCCGCGGGCAGGTCCACCGGCGCGGCCGACGGCGTGGCTTCGGGTTCCGCGACGGGACGGCACTTCTCGGCCTTCTCGTGGGCCTGTGCCACGGTGCCGTCCGCCGCCACCAGCGTGGCGAGGTCGAGCCCCTGCGGCTTCAGCGCCCCGAGCGCGGCGGTGGTCTCGCTGACGTACCCGCGCAGGACGTCGGCATCCGCGTCGTACCGGCCGGCGTACTCGTCCACTTTGGACCCGAGTTGCCCGGCGGCCTTGGTGTAGGCGTCGAGCAGTTCCGCGCCACGCGGGAACTCCGCCGGCTCCAGCGACGTGGTCTGGTAGTCCACGTTGTCCAGCAAGGTGTCCAGGGAACGCAGGTAGGAGCTGAGGTCCATGTCGGCGAACTCGTCACCGAGGTCCTTCGGCGGCTTCGGCGGCACGAGGAACACCTTGGTGGCGTCGCAGAACTTGTTCAGCCACTCCACCTGCTCCGGCGTCGGCGGGGGAGCGGGCGGGCTCGGTGGCGGCGGGGGCGGGCTCGCCGGTGCCGCCTGGTCCGGTGCGCCGCAGGCGGCGAGGCTGCACAGGACCAGGACCGCGGCACCGAGCCGCACGTTCTTCCGCATGGCCTCTTCCTACTCGCCGCTGCGGGGAGGGGTCTCGTTTCTGGCAGCTTCAGGCCGCCGGACCCGCCGCTTTCGCCGCCGGACCGCCAGGACTGCCGCCCCGGCGACGAGCACCAGCACCACCGGCAGGAGCGTGGGCCGCCACGGCCAGGCGGCGCCCTCGAGGCCGAGGTCACCGGCGGGCAGCTCCAGCACCTTCGCCGTCCACCGCGCGGTCGCCACATCGGTGTACTCCGCCAGGTCGCGCACCGCCACGTCGTAGGCGAACCCGGGCCGGTGGTGCACGTATTCGGGCGCCGGCCCGCCGGCGGGCGCGACCACCCCACCGGCGGCGGCACCGGGCACGAGCAGCCGATCCAGCTCCGGGGCGGCGGCGGCCAGGTCCGAACGCGGCAGGAAGGTCAGCCCGTGCCTCGACCGCACCGCACCGCCGTCCGCGGACAGCGCCAGCGTGCGGGCGGCGAGGGACTGGCCGCCGTGCGTGTCGAACACCGACGCCAGCTCGATCTCCCCGGTGCCTGCGGTGAGCAGCACACCGATCCGCGGCGGGTTCCAGGTGAACCCGGCGTTGACGATGGCGACCGGATCCGGCATCCCGGCTTCCGGGGTCACCGGTGCCGCGGTGTGCCGCCAGCCGACCGCCGCCGCGGCCTCGGCGGCGGCCTGCGCCCCGGCCAGGCGTTCGACCAGGTGCAGCGTGCCGTCGACCCCGGACAGGATGCCCGCGGTGGAGACGATGTCGCCGTCGTCGACGAAGCGCTGCCCCCGCACCCAGTTCACCGCCGGGTGCTCGGCCTCGAACGCGCCGATCCGCAACCAGTGCGCGGTGGCGGACCGCCCGCCGAGCAACCCGGCCGACGCCAGCACCCCCGCCCCGTTGCACACGCTGAGCAGTTGCGCGCCACCGGCGGCCTGCGCCCGCAGCCAGTCCGTGACCGGCGCCGTGCTGGGCTCCCCGACGTCGGGGAAAGCGGGCACGACCACCACGTCGGCCACGGGCACCCGGGCGGCCAGCTCGCCGAAGCTGAGGTCGGGGACCAGGTCGAGGCCACCGGTCAACGGCAGGGGCCGCCGCTGGGACGCCACCGTGTAGACGTTGAACCGGCCGGTCGCCGCGAGCACCTCGTACGGGGCGAGCACATCGGAGACCACGGCACCGCGGTCACCCACGACGACCACGGCGGTGGGCTTGGCGGGATCGTGCGCCACCGGCGTGACCGCGGGAACGGGCCGAGCCGGACCGGGTGCGTAGAGGGCGCCGAACGCGGCGAGCGCCGAGATGGCCGCACCGGCCGCCGGGACCAGCAGCACGGCGACCACCACGGCGAGCACCCGGACCGCGCGCCGGGCGAAGGTGCCCACGGGCTCAGTGCCAGTACTCGGCGCGGCGCCACAGCATGGCGGCCAGCATCAGCGGGAACATCAGCACGTGCCCGGCGACCATCACCGCCGAACCGGACAGCACACCGAACCAGTACGGCACCAGCAGCGCCGCGAACGGCAGGAACATCACCGCGGACATCTCCGCGGCACGCGGCCACGGGTGCCGCCGGACGAGCATCCACAACACCATCACCACGGTCATGTCGGTGGCCATCACCAGCGCGGCCACGTCCGGGCGCGCCACCCACGCGGCGGGCCACAGCGGCCCGAGCGCCACCATGCCGGCGAGCATGGCGACGACCATTTCCAGGTAGTGCCCGAGGAAGCGGGCGAGTTTCCGGTTCCGGCTCCTGGCCGGTCCGGCGGCGGCGGTTGTCATGACGGGGACCTCCGGTTCGCGGTGCTCTGACGCGATCGAGAATCCCCGCCCGGGGCCCCTCTGCCAGGTGCCGGAAGTCATGACCCGGGTCATGACCCGGACGTCCTCAGAGCAGCCCGAGGGCACGGGCCCGCAACGCGGCCTGCGTGCGGTCGCGGGCGCTGAGCTTGGCGAGCACGTTGGTCACGTGGTTCTTCACCGTGCCCTCGGCGAGGAACAGCGACCCGGCGATCTCCCGGTTGCTGTGCCCGTCGGCCAGCAGGCGCAGCACGTCGAGCTCACGGTCGGACAACGGCACCACCAGCGGCTGCGGACGCGCCGCGGCCGGCTCCTCGGGCAACTGCGCGAACCGGGCCACCACCTTCGCCGCCACCGACGGCTGCAGCACCGACTCCCCGCGCGCGGCCGCCAGCACCGCCTCCACCAGCCGCGCCGAGGACACGTCCTTGAGCAGGTAACCGACGGCCCCGGCCCGCAACGCGGCGAACACGTCCTCGTCGTCGTCGAAGGTGGTCAGCGCGATCACCCGGACCCCGGGCTGCTCGACGCGGAGCCGCCGTGTGGCGGCGACCCCGTCCAGCACGGGCATGCGCAGGTCCATCAGCACGACATCGGGCGCGAGTTCGGCGGCCCGCCGCAGCGCCTCGTCACCGTTGCCGGCCTCGCCGACCACCTCGATGTCGTCCCGGATGGCCAGCAGGGTGCCGAGCGCCTCGCGGAAGAGCGCCTGGTCGTCCACCAGCAGCACGCGGACCGGGCTCATGCGGGGACCTCCATGCTCAGCGTGCAACCCGTTCCCGGCGCGGGCTCGAAAGACACCCGCCCGCCGAGGCGCGCGGCCCGTTCCCGCAACCCCAGCAGGCCGAACCCCGGTGCCCGCCCGTCGACCGCCCCGGTCCCGTCGTCGCGCACCGCCAGCCGGACCGTGGCATCGGCGTAGTCGAGCGCGAGATCCGCACGGCTGGCGGCGGCGTGCTTGCGGACGTTGGTCAGCCCCTCCTGCGCCGCCCGGTACAGCGCCTCACGGGCCTCGTCCGGCAACGGCCGTTCGGTGCCGGAAATCGTGACATCGGTGGGCACCCCGGCCGCCGAGGTCTCCTCGGCCAGCGCGGTCAGCGCCTCGCGCAACGGCGGGACCGCCCGCGGTTCCCGCAGCGAACTGACCGACCGGCGGACGTCGGCCAGCGCGGCTTCGGCCTGCTGCTGGGCTTTCGCGAGCACCGCGTCGGCCCTGGCCGGATCCGCCTCCAGCACCGCCCGTGCCGCCTTGACCTGCATCTGCACCACGGTCAGCGCGTGCCCGAGACCGTCGTGGATGTCGCGGGCCACCCGGTTGCGTTCCTGCGCGGTGGCCAGCCGTTCGGCCTGCGCGGCGTAGTCCCGCAGCTGTTCGTGGGCCTCGGCCAGTGCACGCCGGGTCCGCTGCTCCCGCCGCAGCAGTTCGGTGATGACCGCGGCGAAGGTCACCGACGCGAACAACCCGACGCCCTCACGCACCGCCTCGTCCCAGGACATCCCCGCGTGCACGAGCGGCACCAGCAGGATCACCAGCACGGTGCCCGGCCGGGGGAGCAGCAGCACGCACTGGCTGACCAGCACCACGAAGAACAACGTGGCCCCCACCCCGGGATCGTGCGCGAAAACGGCATAGCCGAGCGGGAGCTGGAACACGACATACGCCACCGACCAGCCGAGCCGGTCCCGGCGGCGCACCCAGCCGAACCCCGCTGTGCCCACCGCGGTGAACACGGCACCGAACACCACCGCCCACACCGGTTCCCGCGACGCGAGCACCCCGACCACCAAGGTGAGGAACGCGCCACCGGTGAGCACCGCCAGAGCCCGGTTCATGGGGTCACTCTGAAGTGTCCGGTGCCCCTGGTCAACGGCGGGCGGCTCAGCCGGTCAACGCGGTGATCAGCTCGGCCCGGCCAGGCGCCCGGTCTTGCGGAACACCGTCCGGAGGTGGTCGTTGACCGTGTGCACGGGCAGGTCGAGCCGCCGGGCGATCTGCTTGGGCGCGGCGGCGTCGCGAAGCTGCTCGACGAGCTGCCGTTCCCTGGGCGTGCTGCCGTACCAGGCGCACACCGAGGGCAGCACCTGGCTCGCGATCGCCGCCTGGATGACCACGGCCAAGTCCGCCCCGGCACGCGCCGAAGCGGACAACCCGGCGAAAAACGACTTGCCGGTCCACGCCGGGGCGTCGTGCACCCGGCCGAGGAGCTCACGCCAGCCGAACGCGTGCGCGGTGGCCGAGCGGATCTCGTGGTCCGGCCCGAGCACGAGCACACCGGGCGGCGGACAAGCCGAGGCCGGGCACAGCGGCCCCGCGGTGACGTACCCGCGCAGGAACGCGATCAGCTCCGGAACCAGCCCGTGGAGCCGGTCGATCTCGTCGTCGCCGAACGACCAGCGCCCCCGGGCCCGCACCAGCGCCAGCGCCAGCGAACCCCACACCCGCGGCCGTCCCGCAGCAGCAGGCGCAGTTCGCTTCCGGCGCCGTACTCGGCCAGCAGCCGCCGCATCGCCCGGTGCCGCCGGCTGTCCCCGGAACCGGCCACGGCCACGGGCAGCGGCAATCGGGCGAGTTCACCCCACCGGCACGGGTCCTCCCCGGCACTGCACCCCCGCAGCAAGGCCCGCCCGGAGTCCGGCGCGTACCCGTGCCAGAAGGCGAACGAAGGAATGTTCATCCCCTGCCCCGGCCCGGTCCCGGACAGCCTGACGGCATCGTGTGGCACGACGGCGGCGATGGCCCGCGAGACCGCCGCCCCCATCTCGCCCCACGTCGCCCCGGCCGTCGCTCCACACGTCACCGCCGCGGTCAGTTGCCGCAGCCGCTGTCCCCCCGACCGGCACATGCGAGCGAGCAAAGGCCCTCACAACGCCCCCAGCTCCTCGGTCAGGTCGTCCAGCCCGAGCGCGCCCGCCGACAACGCGGCCATGTGCCACGCCTTCGCGTCGAACCCGGCGCCGTGCGCGGTGCGGGCGGCTTCACGGCCGGCCAGCCACGCCCGCTCACCCAGTTTGTAGCTGATCGCCTGCCCGGGACGGCCGAGGTAGCGGGTGATCTCGCTGTCGATGAACGAATCCGGTTCACTGCTGTGCGCGGCGAACAGTGCACGGCCCAGCTCCGGTGTCCAGCGCTGCCCGGCCCCGATCGGCGAGTCACCGGGAATCGGCAGCGCCAGGTGCATGCCGATGTCGATGATCACCCGGATCGCCCGGAGCAACTGCGCCTCCAGGTAACCCAGCCGCGCACCGGGCTCACGCAGGTACCCGAGTTCGTCCATCAGCCGCTCGGCGTAGAGCGCCCAGCCCTCGGTGCACGAGCTGACCGAGCCGATGCCCGCCTGGAACACCGACAGCCGGTCGCTGAGGTGCGCCCACTGCGCCAGCTGCAGGTGGTGCCCCGGCACACCCTCGTGGTACCAGGTGCTGACCAGGTTCCAGATCGGGAAGCTGGTGCGGCCCAGCGTGGGCAGGTAGGTGCGCCCGGGACGGCTGAACGACCGGTCCGGCCGGACGTAGTACGGCGCGGCCGCGCTGCCCGCCGGTGCCTCGTGGGCTTCCACCCGGCGAATCGGCTCGGCGAGTTCGAAGTGCGTACCGTCCAGCTCGCGGATGGCCTCGTCCATCAACCCCTGCAACCGCTCCAGCACGGCGGGCACCCCCTCGGCCCGTTCACCGTGCTGGTTCAGGTGCGTCATCGCCTCGGCCACCGACGCACCGGGCAGCACCCGCTCGGCTTCCTCGGCCAGCTCCGCACGCAGCCGGTGGAACTCGCCCCACCCCCACTGGTACGCCTGCTCCAAGTCCAGGTCCGCCCCGGTCCACTGGCGCGCGGTCACCCGGTACCGCTCCGCCCCGACCCCGTCCGGCGTGCCCTCGCAACGGGGCAGGTACTCCTCGGCCAGCCACCGGCCCAGCTCCCGCACGGCCGTCCCGGCCTGCCCGGCGGCCCGCTCCAGGTCACCGCGCAGCGAATCCGGCACCTCGGCCCGCGCGGCCAGCCCGGCGAACCAGCCACGCCCGTCCTCGGCCGCCGCCCAGTCGCCCAGCTGCCCGGCCACCGTGCGGACCTGACGCGGGGCCGCGGTGAGCCCGCGTTCCGCACCCACCCGCAGCGATTCGGTGTACGTCGCCAGCGCCGCGGGCACGTTCGCCATGCGCCGGGCGATCACCGCCCAGTCCTCGTCGGTGGCCGTCGGCATCATGGTGAACGCCAGCCTGCTCACGTGCACCGGCCCGAACAGGTTGGACACATCACGCAGGTGCTCACCCGACTCGCTGACGGCCAGGTTCGAACCCAGCCGCTCACGCAGCAGGCGTGCGCACCTCCGTTCGTCGGCGTCCTCCGGTTCCGCCGTGGTCAGCTCGCCCAGCGTGGCCAGCGTGCGCCGATCGAGTTCGTCACGGGCCCGTTGGCCGTCGGGGGAGAAGTCGGGCAGCCGATCCTCACCGGGACGCAACCCGGTCATCGTGCCGATGATCGGGTTCAGCTCGGCGAGGTCGTTGGCGTAGGCGTCGGCGAGGTCGCGGATCGCGCGGGCTGGTTCGGACATGCCCCCATCGTGGCAGGAAATGCCAAGTCCGTCGCACCCACCAGCCGGATCGGCCAACACCGGCGGCCCACCCCCTGGAACGAACCGGCAAGGCGACTGTCCACTGAGGACCAACGCTTCCACTTTGACGCGATTGCGCGGGACGAAGGTGTTCGACCAAGCCATACCGAACGGGCAGGTCCGCGAGTCCTCCGCTCGCCGCGCCTGCATCCGTGCGCGGCACCTGGGTGGCTGTGCTCACCCCGCTGGTACACCTCGGCTCCGTTCGCCAGTGGGCTCGCGCTGGTCCTTTGCTTTCGTCGCAGCCCGTTGACGTCGCGTAGACGGTCGCTTTTCTCCGCACGGTCTACATAGGCACCTCCACAGGTGGCCTGCTGCCCGCTGCTCGCCGGAACAACCAGGCCGAGCCGATGAACAGGGCCATGAAAAACCCGTTCAGCCCGACCAGTTCGAGCACCGACGTCGCCGGTGCTTCGTGTTTGCCCAGCACCAGCGCGATCACGGCGACCAAGCCCTGGGCGACCGCCGTGGCGACCAGGGCACGTGCCATACCCCTCGGGCGGAAACGGGCGACGAAGGCCCCGGCCACGCCCACGGCGAGCACGCCGAAGTACATCAGGTCGGCACGATCACCTTCGACACCGATGACCCCGACCGCACCCATGCCCCAGAGCAGGATCAACGCCGCCGCGAGCGCGACCCCGACGGCCGTGCGGTACGCCGTCTTCTGTCGTTTCATCATTTCCTCCGATATCGGGAATTCGGCCTGGAGGTGCCGGCTCCGCCAGGAAACGTCCGCGGGAAAACCCCGCACCATCCGCGACAGCACTCCGAGCGCGATCCGCCTCTCGCCCGTTCCGGCGGCGCGTTCGCAGGCGATGTGGTCGTGCAGGTCGGCATCGAGCTCGGCGATCCGGCGCTCGGCAGCCGGTGCGGGCAGGCCGCGGGTGTAGCAGCGCACCCACCTGGCCACCAGGGCAGCCATGCGTTCCGGGGTCATGCGGGCCCCGGGGCGATGCGCGGAACGGGCCGGGTGGCCCGCTCGGAATGGGCTTGGGCGGCCACTTGGGCTCCCTTCGTGGTGAGTTCGTACAGGCGTCGGCGTGGTCGCCCCTCGGCCGCGGCCGCGTCCTCCCAGGAGGAGGTGAGCAGGCCGAATTCCTCCAGTCTGCCAAGGGCTTTGTACAGAGTTCCGTGGCTCGTCAGCGCCGATGATCCGCTCTGCTCCCGCATGGTCTGCGCGAGCGCGAACCCGTGGAAGGTGTCCTGCCCGGACCGCGTGGTGGCCAACGCGGCGGCGAGGATTTCGATCTCGAGTGGCAGCAGGCTGCCCGGCTTCCGGCGCGGCATGGGGAGAAGTATAGGAAGATATCTTCCGATAAGTCAAGGGTGGCCGAGGAGGCGGCCGGCGCGGAGCGCGGCCTGGGTGCGGCTGGTCACGCCGAGCTTGGCCAGCACGTTGCCCACGTGCACCTTCACCGTGCGCTCGGCCAGCCCGAGCCGTTCGGCGATGTCGCGATTGGACAGCCCGGAACCGAGCAGTGACAACACATCCCGCTCACGCGGGGTCAGCCCGGGATCGCCGGTGCCGCACAGCGCCGCCGCCGCGGACGGGCTGATCACGGTCATGCCGTCGTGCGCCCCGCGGACCGCCGCGGCCAGTTCGGTCCCGGTGGCGTCCTTCAGCACGAACCCCGCCGCACCGTTCGCCAGCGCCTGCCGGATCTCGTGCCGCCGCCCGATGGTGGTCAGCATCAGCACCGGCGGGGGTGCGACCGGCCGGGCACGCAGGCGGCGCAACGCTTCCAGACCGTCCATTCCGGGCAGGTAGAGGTCGAGCAGCACCACGTCGACCGATTCCTCGGTGGTCTCCAGCAGGTCCAGCAGTTCCGCGCCACCGGCGCACTGCGCGGTCACCGTGATCCCCGGCTGCGCGGCCAGCACCATCGCCAGCCCTTCGCGGACCAGCGCCTGGTCGTCGACCACCACCACACGCACCATCGCTCACACATTACTGTCGGGACGTGGTCGGACGCCGTCGGCCGAGGTGGCCGGACCTCGGCATGATCCTGCTGGTCGCCCTGCTGTTCCTGGCCAGCGGCCTGGGTACCGGGAGCTGGCAGGCGCTGCTCGCGGCTGCCGCGCAGCTGCTGCCGCTGGCCGCCCGGCGACGGGCCCCCGGCGTCGTGCTCGCGGTCGTCGGTGCCGCGACCGTGGTGCAGCTGCTGCTGGGCCCGGCGCGCAACATCGGCTACGTGCCCGTCCTGCTCGGCCTCTACACCGTGGCCGCCATGCCCCGCCGTCCCGCGCGCTGGGGCGTCGCGGCGGTGGTCGCCGCGGTCGTGGCGCTGCTGATGGGTGAGGTCAAAGGTGTGGTGGACGGCACACTGCTGGCCTTGGTGGCGTTCGGGGTGGCGTGGACGATGGGCCTGGAACGACGACGGCACGTCGCCGACCGCACCCGCCTCGTCGAGCAACGCGCCCGCCACCACGTGGAACGCGCGGCCGCCGACCGCCGGGAACGCACGGCCCGGCGCCTGCACGACACGCTCGCCCACACCACGACGGTGATGCTCGTGCAGGCCGAGGCGTTGCGCGCGGCCAACGACCTCAGCGAACCCGACCGCGAGCGCCTGGACGCCATCCTCACCGCAGGCCGCGAAGCGCTCACCGAAGTCCGCCAGACCCTCCGCGACCTCGCCGACGACGACCAGCCCGGCGCTGCCTCCGCCGACCTGCCCGAACTGCTCGCACGCCTGCGTGCCGCCGGGCTGGTATTGCCGGACGAACCGATCCGCGTACCCGGCGAAGCGGGCGCCCTGGCCGACCGGGTGATCGCCGAGGCAGCCACGAACGCGCTGCGGCACGCCGGCCCCGGCACCCGCGTCCGGATCAGCACCGAGGTCCGCGACCGCGAACTGCACCTCGAAATCACCAGCGACCTGCCCGCCCACACCACGACGGGCACGGGCAGCGGCTTCGGGCTGGCGAGCGTGGCCGGTGAACTGGCCGAGCACGGCGGACGCCTGGAGTACGGCCCGCGCGGGCGGCACTGGGTCGTCCGCGCGGTCATCCCGGCGGACGCCCCAGCAGTTCCGAGACCGTGACGAACCGGTAGCCCGCCGCCCGCAGCCGCTCGACCAGCGGGGCCACGGCCTGCCTGCTCGTCGCCCGGCTCCCGTACATCGCGTGCAGCAGGATGATCGAACCCGGCCGGGTGTGCTCGGCGGCGTGGTCGACGATGCCGGTCGCGCTGGCGGCCACCTCGGCGTAGGAGTCCGGTTCGACGTCCCACATGATCGTGCGGCGCTGGTGCTCGGCGAGGTAACGCGGCAGCGCCAGCAGCTTCTTCCCGTTGGGCGGCCGGAAGGTGATCTCCCCGCGGTACCCGGTCCGCCGGATCAGCTCGTCGGTCCGCTCCACCTCCCTTGCCACCGTCTCCGGGGTGACGAACACCATCCGTTCATGGGAGTAGCTGTGGTTGCCGATCTCGTGCCCGGCCTCGGCGATCCGCGCCCCCAGTTCCGGGTATCGCTCCAGCTCACGGCCGGTCAGGAAGAAGGTGGCCGGAACACCGGCGGTGGCCAGGGCGCCGAGCAGTTCCCCGGTGCCCGCCGGATCGGGTCCGTCGTCGAAGGTCAGCGCCACGACCTTGTCCGGGGTTTCGACCCGGTGGGTGAGGCCACCGAAGAACTGGAAGGTGCGGGCGTTGACCAGGAGGTCGATGCCGTAGGCCGACGCCGCCAGCACGAGGGCGGCGACCAGGCCGATCACCACCCCCTTGCGGGCACGCGGCGAAGTGGGGAGAACACGCATGCGTGCAGGGTGTCCGCCGGTGCGACGTGGCGGAAGCGGCGTAGGTACTAGTACCTCGGCCTGCGGGGCCGCATGATCAACGCCGCGACGTGGTAGGCGCACGGATCCGGGCCGGGATTGGCGTAACCGTGCGGGGCGTCGGCGGCGAAGTACACCGAATCACCGGCGTCGAGCCGGTGCACCGCCTCCCCGACGGTGAGCCGCAGCACGCCCGACTCCACCACGACGTACTCGTGCGAACCGGGCGCGTAAGCCGGGAACGTCCCCGCGTCGCACCCGGCGGGCAGCTCGGTCTGGACCCATTCGAAGTTCACCCCGGGCACCACCGGGCTCAGGATCGTGCGCCGCCAGCCACCGGCCTCCTCGACGACGTCCTGCTCGGCGGCCCGCCGCACCACCACCCGCCGCGGAGTGGTGACCAGGTCGGCCAGCGGCACGCCGAGGCCGTCGGCGATTCGGGCGAGCACCACGATCGTGGCGGCCTTCTGCCCGCGCTCGACGGCGGACAGCATGCCCGCGCTCACCGACGCGGCTCCGGCGAGGTCCTGCAACGTCCAGCCGCGGTCGAGGCGCAACGCCTGCACGCGGAAACCCAGTTCGGTCAAATCCACCAATGCACTATAGTGCATTGATGTTCACCATGGAGAATGTACGGCCGGTGACCGAGGCCGATCTCGACGCGGTGGCCGCGATCTGCGCCCACTACGTCGAGCACACGACCACCACGTTCGAGACCGTGCCGCCGAACGCCGCCCAATGGCAGGAGAAGGCCGCCGACCTGCGCGAACGCGGGCTGCCGTTCCTGGTGGCCGAGGTCGGCACCACGATCGCCGGTTACGCCCACGCCAGCCCGTGGCGCGCCAAGCCCGCCTACCGGCACACCGTGGAAAACACCCTGTACCTGGCTCCCGAATGGACCGGGAAGGGCCTCGGCGGCCTGCTCCTCGACTCACTGATCGCGGCCAGCGCCCAAGCCGGGGCCAGGCAGATGATCGCCGTGGTCGCCGGCACCGGCGACCCGGCATCCGCCGCCCTCCACCGCTCCCGCGGCTTCACCGAAGCCGGCCTGCTGCGAGCGGTCGGCTACAAGCACGACCGGTGGCTCGACACCCAGCTCTTCCAGCTCGACCTCGGCGGACAGAGCTTCACACCGGCGTGAAGGTCAAGCCCGGTTTCAGGCACGCCGCGAACGGGGAATCGCGGGACATGACCGAATACGAACGGGAACGCACCATCCCCGCCCCGGCCGAGCAGGTGTTCGACCTCGCCGCCGACCTCCAGCACCTGGACAGCTGGCTCCCCGGCGCGGTGGCGGTCCACCCCGGCGAACCACCGGGGCTGGACGTCGAGGTCCACGCACCGGACCGCGACCTGCAAGCCCCCGGCGTGCTCAACGCCAGCCGCTCCCAGCTGCGACTGGAATGGGGACGCGAAGGCAGCCCGGACTACAGCGGCTGGCTGCAGGTCTTCTCCGCCGACGGCGGTACCTGCTCGGTGCTGCTGCACCTGTCGTTCCACGGCGACCACCCGGCGAACCACGGCGGCGACGCCGCCGACCGGGTGCAACGCGAACTCACCGAGGCACTGGACCGGCTCGCCGGCCTGGCGAAGGACAAACTGCCCACCGGCTAACCGGACTCCGCGCTGAGCAGGCCGTTCTCCAGAACGGCCTGCCGCGACAACGTCTTGTACCCGACCTCGTCGAACAACACGGTCAGCCGCTGCTCATCCGCGGCCAGCACGGCACCGCCACCCCATTCCGCGTGGCGAACCCGGTCGCCGACCGGGAACTCGCCGGCGGTGTCCACCGGCTGCGCCGACGCGGTCCCGGCCTCGCACGTGTCACACCGGCCGCACGGTTCGGGCAGCTGTTCACCGAAGTAGGCCAGCAGGTGACGACGGCGGCAGTCCGTGGTGTCGGCGTAGTCGCTGAGCAACCGGACCCGGGAGTGGATCAGCCGCTGGTGCCGCTCGGCCACCGCCACCGCCTGATCACGAGCACGCTCGACCGGCAACTCCGGATCGGCGTAGTCGAGATCGCCGGTCTCCGTGGTGGTCACCGCCCCGGCCTGTTCGAGCAGGTTCACCGCACGGGTACGCCGTGCGGCCGGAGCGTCGACCTCATCGCCCAGCTCGGCAGGCGACATGGGCTCCTCCTGCGACCGCAGCTCGCCCGCAACCGCTTCGACGGTCTCCTCCGGCGCCCCCGCGGTGGTCAGGAACCGCTGCACGCTCAGGTCCTCCGGCCGGTAGAACAACACGACCCTGGCGGGCTCGCCGTCCCGGCCCGCCCGCCCGATCTGCTGGTAGTAGGAGTCCAGCGAATCCGGCGCGGACGCGTGCACCACGAACCGGACGTCCGGCTTGTCGATCCCCATGCCGAACGCCGAAGTCGCCACGACGACGTCCAGCTCGCCGTCGCGGTACGCCTGGTGGACACGCGTCCGGTCGTCCCCGCTCATACCCGCGTGGTACGCCGCGACGCGCATCCCGGATCCCTCCAGCTCACCGGCGTAGAACTCGGTGTCGCGGCGGGTCGCCGTGTAGACCAGCCCACCCCGGGTGGCCGGATCCTCGTGCAACGAACGCACCTCGGCCAGCACGGCCGCCCGTTTGCCGTGGTCGTCGGTGCAGCGCCGCACCGCCAGGTGCAGGTTCGGCCGGTCGAAACTCGCCACCACCTCACGCAGCTCACGCAACCCCAGCTGACGCGCGATGTCCTCACGCACCGGCGGCGCCGCCGTCGCGGTCAACGCCACCACCCGGGGATGACCGAGCCGCTCGATCACCGAGCCCAGCCGCAGGTAGTCCGGCCGGAAATCGTGCCCCCAAGCCGACACGCAATGCGCTTCGTCGATGACCAGCAAACCGAGACCCAGCTCGGCCAGCTCCGCCACCACCTCGTCCTTCGCCAGCTGCTCCGGCGCCAGGAACAGATAGGCCGCCTCACCCGACCGCACCGCCTCCCAGGCCGCCCGCCGCTCCCGGGCGTTCAACGTGGAATTGACCGCGACCGCACCGGGCACCTCGTTGTCACCGAGACCCTTGATCTGGTCGTGCTGCAGGGCGAGCAACGGGGACACCACCAGCGCCGGGCCGTCGAGCAGCAGGGTGGGCACCTGGTAGATGGCCGACTTACCGGCCCCGGTGGGCAGCACGGCCAGCACATCGTGCCCGGCCATCACCGCTTCCATGGCTTCGAGTTGCTCGTCGTGCAACTGCGGCCAGCCGAACCGCTGCTCGGCGATCCGGCGCAACTCCGCGCTGTGCTCGTCGGTCACCGCGGTCAGGTACCACCAGAACCCGGCGGCAAACAGCGATCCCCGGTGGTCCAGCGCACTAGCCACAGCCGGTTCGATCGGCACGGCCGGGGTACCCGATGACCATGACCACCATGGGGGTCGAGGAGGAATTCCTGCTCGCCGACGCCGAACGCGGCAACTGCGCGCCGGTGGCCGACGCCGTCGTCCGCGCCGCCGCGAACGACGCGGTCCGGCGGGAACTGCGGGACACCCAGATCGAAGTGGCAACCGGAGTCTGCCGGACCGCCGGTGAACTCGAAGACCAGCTGAAC
Source organism: Amycolatopsis sp. NPDC045836 (assembly GCF_056431745.1). NCBI lineage: Bacteria > Bacillati > Actinomycetota > Actinomycetes > Pseudonocardiales > Pseudonocardiaceae > Amycolatopsis > Amycolatopsis sp. NPDC045836. The sequence goes on from NZ_JBWKKF010000016.1 coordinate 51,336, forward strand.
GCCAACCGTGAACTGGTGGCGAAAGCCGCGGCCACGATCGGAACCGTACCGCTGGCCACCGGCACCCCCGCCTGGCCCGCACCCCCGCCGAACCCCTCGGAAGGCCGCGCGCGGCTGATCGACGAACGCTTCCGGGGCGTGGTCGACGACTACGAAGCCTGCGGTTGCCACGTCCACGTCGGCGTACCCGACCGCGAGCAGGCGGTGGCGGTGCTCAACCACGTCGGCCCGTGGCTGCCCAGCCTGCTGGCGCTTTCGGTGAACTCCCCGTTCCAGGCCGATCGCGACACCGGGTACAGCAGCTGGCGCATGGTGCAGCAGTCGCGCTTCCCCGGCTCAGGTGTGCCGCCGCGGTTCGCCGACCTCGGGGCCTACGAGGGTGAGGTCTCGCGCTTGGTGGACTGCGGCGTGCTGATCGACGCCGACATGAGCTTCTGGCTGGTCCGGCCCTCGGGCAAGTTCCCGACCATCGAATTCCGCACCGCGGACACCGCCGGCACGGTCGGCGAAGCGCTGCTGCAGGCACTGCTCGCCCGCGCCCTGGTCGAAACCGCCCTGGCCGAGCTGTCCGCCGGCCGGGAAGCAGCCGAGTTCTCGCCCCAGGTCGCGGCCGCCGCGGTGTGGGCGGCCGCGCGGTACGGCCTGACCGGCCAGGGCGTGGACATCCGGCTGGGACAGCCGAAACCCGCAGCGCTGCTGGTCGCCGAACTGCTGGTGCACGTCGGACCCGCACTGGAGGCCCACGGCGACCTGGCGCGGGTGCACCAGCTCGTCGAATGGGTGCACCAGCACGGTACCGGCGCCGAACGGCAACGGAAAGCCGGCCCCGCCGGGGCCTGGCGAATGCTCGACGTGACGAGGAGGTAGCGGTGGCTGTTCTGCCCACCGAGCGTGGCCCGCTGTCGGCCAAGGTGATCAACGCGCTCAAGGAAGGCCGGCGCGACGAGGACCTGGGCCGCGCGACGGGCGGCGACCCGTTCTCCGAGGACGTGCAACTGGCCCTGCACGTCTGCTACGAGCTGCACTACCAGGGCTGGGACGACGTGGACGCGGAGTGGGAATGGGACCCCGGCCTCCTGCGCTTCCGGGCCGGCCTGGAGCGCACCTTCCTCGACGGCCTGCGCTCGTCGGTGTCCGGTGGCGCCGACGTGACCGGTGAACTCGACGAACTCCTGGTCGAACCGGTCGACGGCTCCGGCGTCTCACACGTGCTGCAGGCTTCGGGGGAGTGGTGGCAGCTCAAGGAGTTCTTCGTGCACCGCTCGATCTACCACCTGAAGGAAGCCGACCCGCACGCCTGGGTCATCCCGCGGCTGCGCGGACAGGCGAAGGCGGCGCTGGTGGCCGTCGAATTCGACGAGTTCGGTGGCGGACGGGGCGACCGCCTGCACGCACAGCTCTTCGCGGACCTGCTCACCGCGGCCGGTCTCGACGCCGGTTACCTGGCCTACCAGGAGAACGCGCCCGCCGAAATGCTGGCCGTGGTCAACGCCATGTCGTTGTTCGGCCTGCACCGCAGCCTGCGAGGGGCGCTGGTCGGCCACTTTGCCGCCGCGGAGATCACCACCGGCCCGAGCGCACGCCGCATGGACGCCGCGCTGGCGCGATTGGACGGACCGGCCGCCTGCCGCCACTTCTACACCGAACACATCGAGGCCGACGCCGTGCACGAGCAGGTACTGCGCCACGACGTCATCGGCGACCTGCTGAAGCACGAACCCGAACTCGCGGCCGACGTGGTGTTCGGCATCCAGGCCACGGAGTTCCTGGAGGGGCGGTTCGGCGAACACCTGCTGTCCTCGTGGGCCGCCGACCGCACCTCGCTGCGGGCGCCGATCAGCTGACGGGAGTCCGATCGGCGCGGACCACAACCAGCTCCTCGAACTGCTGACCGGGCTCAATGAGCCCGGTCTCTTCGAGGTAGTCACGGCGCCCGCGCATCACCGGCCCGAACGGCTCCACACACCGCGCGGCGATGGACGCCTTCAACTCGCGCGCCCGCAGCAACTCCAGCGTCACCGCGGGATCACACACGTCGGAATGGACCATCAGCAGCGTGCCGTCCACATTGAGCAGATCGGGCGCACGCTCGCACAACGCGTCCACGTAACGGCGCCCATCCGGCCCGGCGTCCCAGGCACACGCCACCCCACGGCCGTGGTGACGCCGCGGATCAGCGGGCACATACGGCGGATTCGCGAGCACCACGTCGAAGCCGCCGAGAGCTTCGCACCTCGCGAGGTCACCGCGCACAGCCCGCAGCGGCAACCGGTTCAACCGGCCGTTGAGCCAGGCACTGGCCACCGCCCGGCGGCACCGGTCGACCGCCACCACCTCGGCCGCCCCGGCCCGCGCGGCAGCCATGGCGACGGCTCCCGAGCCGGTGCACAGGTCCAATACCCGCACGCCGGGGCGGAACCCGGCTTCGTGCAGGGCCCGGGTCAGCAGGCGGGTATCCGTTTGCGGGCGGTACACGCCCGGAAGTCGCACAAGTCGTCGCACTCCCGGGACATACCACCCGGAAACCGAATCAAACTCAGCCGCGTTCAGCGCGGCCAACGGCACAACCGAGCGTGACGAGTGGCCAGACCACCCACTCAACCCTGAATCTCCACTTCGGAGCCCGCGCAGGTCGAGAATAACGGCCGTTTTCCCACTCGACCCGCTGTCGAGGTCACGGCACGAGCACGACCTTGCCGGACGTGGCGCGACTCTCCAGCGCGGCGTGCGCGGCGGCGGCTTCAGCGAGCGGGAAGGTCTGCACAGCGGGCACCAGCACCCCCTCGGCCGCCGCGGCCAGCGCACGGGCCTCGAACCTCGGCCCCTCGCCGAGCCGGTCGAGCAGCACCACAAGCGCGTTGGTGACGGTAATCCCCCGCGCGGCAGCGAGCTCCGGATCCGGCGTGTAGCTCTCCTGGGAGGCGTTGCCAATGGTGACGAACCGCCCACCGTCAGCGACCAGGTCGAAAGCCGCCCTGGCCTTCTCACCGCCGACACCGTCGAGCACCGCCGTGACCACCCGGCCCCCGACCGTCGCCTCCCAATCCGGTTCGTTGTAATCCACGGCCAAGTGCACGCCCAGCGCGCGCACCATCTCGACCTTGCCCGGCCCACCAGCCGCGCCGATCACGGTGGCACCGAGGTCGCGTGCGTACTGGACGACCAACTGCCCGATCCCACCCGCAGCCGAGGTCACCAGCACGGTGTCGGCAGGCGTGAGCCGGGCGACGTCGAGCAACTCGAGCGCAGTGGTGCCGGTGACCACCATGGCGACCGCCGCTTCGAACCCCAGATCGCCAGGGATCCGATGCAGCGCTGTCACGTCAGCGACGGCCAGTTCCGCATAACCACCCGGGCTGCTCGCACCCACCACCACACGCGTCCCTAGCCACACCGGATCGACACCCGGGCCGACGGACTCCACCGTACCGGCTACTTCGCCGCCGAAGATCGACGGCAACTCGGGCGGCGGCGGTGCCAACTCCATCGAAATCCCGGACCGCATCACCGTCTCGATGAAGTGGACTCCGGCCGCCCGGACCGCGATTCGAACCTGGCCGGGCCCCGGTTCGGGGTCGGCGACCTCCTCGTAGCGCAGGTTCTCCGCCGGGCCGTATTCGTGCAACACCGTCGCGTACATGACCGCGAGTCAACAACCTCAACCAAGATTCAGGTCAAGTGCACGTCCCTCGCCACTGGATCGCCAGCGGCGAGGGACGGCCGGTGCAGCAGCAGTCAGTCGGTGCCGGATTCCATCGCGGCACGATCCAGTATTTCGTCGCTCGACGCGCGGCCACGAGACGCGATGGCCTCGGCGCCGCCCTCCGGCATCGCACCGATCAAGCCGGTGGACGCCGCCTGGGCCGCACCGATCAACGCGGGATGCCCGGTGCCGACCATGCCGAGCCCGGCGTACTGCTCCAGCTTGGCGCGGGAGTCGGCGATGTCGAGGTTGCGCATGGTCAGCTGACCGATCCGGTCGCCAGGACCGAACGCGGAGTCCTCGGTGCGTTCCATCGACAGCTTGTCCGGGTGGTAGCTGAACGCCGGTCCGGAGGTGTCCAGGATCGAGTAGTCGTCGCCGCGCCGCAGCCGCAGGGTCACCTCGCCGATCACCGCCGTGCCGACCCACCGCTGCAGCGACTCCCGCACCATCAGCGCCTGCGGGTCGAGCCAACGGCCCTCGTACATCAACCTGCCGAGGCGCCGACCCTCGTTGTGGTACTGCGCCAGGGTGTCCTCGTTGTGGATGGCGTTGACCAGCCGCTCGTAGGCGGCGTGCAGCAGGGCCATGCCCGGGGCCTCGTAGATGCCGCGGCTCTTGGCCTCGATCACCCGGTTCTCGATCTGGTCCGACATGCCCATGCCGTGGCGGCCGCCGATCGCGTTCGCCTCCATCACCAGGTCGACGGCACTGGAGAACTCCTTGCCGTTGATCGTCACCGGACGGCCCTGGTCGAAGCCGATCGTCACGTCCTCGGTCGGAATCTCCACCGCGGGGTCCCAGAACCGCACGCCCATGATCGGGTCCACGGTCTCGATGCCGGTGTCGAGTTGTTCCAGCGTCTTCGCCTCGTGGGTGGCGCCCCAGATGTTGGCGTCGGTCGAGTACGCCTTCTCGGTGCTGTCACGGTAAGGCAGGTTGTGAGCCTGCAGCCACTCCGACATCTCCTTGCGGCCACCGAGTTCGGTGACGAAGGCGGCGTCGAGCCAGGGCTTGTAGATGCGCAGTTGCGGGTTGGCCAGCAAGCCGTAGCGGTAGAACCGCTCGATGTCGTTGCCCTTGAAGGTGGAGCCGTCACCCCAGATCTGCACGTCGTCTTCGAGCATCGCACGGACCAGCAGGGTGCCGGTGACCGCGCGGCCGAGCGGGGTGGTGTTGAAGTAGGTGCGGCCCGCCGACCGGATGTGGAACGCGCCGCAGCTCAGCGCCGCCAGGCCCTCCTCGACCAGTGCCGCACGGCAGTCGACCAGGCGCGCGATCTCGGCGCCGTAGGCGGTCGCCCGCCCGGGCACCGAGGCGATGTCGGGCTCGTCGTACTGGCCGATGTCGGCGGTGTAGGTGCACGGCAGTGCACCCTTGTCGCGCATCCAGGCGACCGCGACCGAGGTGTCGAGGCCACCCGAGAAGGCGATGCCGACCCGTTCGCCGGTGGGCAGGGAGGTGAGAACCTTGGACATGGCAAGAGTATGCATCCAGGAGCATAATCATGCAAATCCGGGGTAGGAAGCGGTGTTGACCAGTGCTGATCGGGTTGGTGCTCACTGGCCCAGCGGCTTCGGCTTGCTGGTGTAGTGCTGGTTGGCGGGCGTGGTGATGGAGAGGGTGCCGTCAGGCTTCACGGAGTGCTGCCAACCGGGCACGTCGCGGAGCTTGTGGTCGGCGCGGCAGAGTCCGACCAGGGTTTTGGCGTCGGTCGGGCAACCCTCGGCCCAGCCGCGGCCCCTGTCGTCGCAGTGGTCGATGTCGCCGAAGTGGGCGGGCCGAGTGCAGCCTGGGTGGCGGCACTCTCGGTCGCGCACCCGCACCAGTTCGGCCAGTCCCGCCTTGGGCCGATAGCGCCGGCGGCCGAGTTCGAGGATCTGTCCCGATGCGGGATCGGTGATGATGCGCTGGAACACGGTCTTGCGCCCGGAGGCGATGTGTCGTGCCAGCCGGGCGGGAATCGGGCCGTGCCCGGCGAGTTCGGCGGGATTGTTGCGCAGGCCGGCGTAGGTGAGGGCGTCGAGGTAGAGGTAGACGTGAGCTTTCACTTCGCCGCCGAACTGCTTGCCCAGCAACATGTCCAGGGCCACATCGGCCCGTAGTTGGTCCAGTGTGCGGGTTTCTTCCGAAGTTTTCAGCTGGCGGGCTTGCTGGTCCACGTGGACGTAAGCCGCGGTCGCCTTCTCGGCGGGCGCATTTCGCAGAGACAATCCGGCCACGCCGGACGCGCCGTGGCTCAACCGGAAACGGCGCTGCTCCTGCTGCTTTTTCGCTCGCTCCTCGTAGCCTTCCGGATCGGCTCGGGCCACTGCCGAATACGTTGATCTCCTCGCTTGGGTTGGATTCTTGTCGGCCAGCCGACCGGCCATGACCTCGTCGACCATCGCGGCCTTGTCGGCCGTGAGCCAGGTGGCTGCGTTGTTGACCGCGACGGCCGAAGCCATCGGTACCCGGCCCTGCTCAACCAGGCTCAGCACCTTGGGGAAGTGTCTGACGAGCCCTTCGGTCTGGCCGATCATGTTGTGCGCCTTGAACTTTGTCATGTTCAGCGCCATGGCCAGTTCTTCGGCCACGCCGCGCTTGATCGTCGACGCCTCGGCGAACGCGACGACTTGCCGCGCGAGCCGGGCTTCGAGCCGGGCGATCTCGGCGGCGGTGGACTTCAGGGCGGTGAGGTTTTGCTCCATGGTTTCCATGCCGCCGAAGCTATCAAACACGTGTTCGATGATCGACGAGATTAGCTCGGACGAGTGACATTCTGGGTTGCAAGCGTGGGACTTGTGTGCGTGAATACCGAGTTCGGCAGGATTGGTGTGGTAGGAACAGAACGTAGCGCTCAGGCGGGGACGGGTCGCCGCCGCGAAAACCAGCCGGCGTAGGTGAGGGCCAGGCCGATCAACGCCAGTGCGCCGAAGAAGACGCGGGCCAGTAGCAGGCCTGTCGGCGAGAGCATGGTGGCCTCGACACCTGACTGTGCTGCACCGGGCGCCGCGATCAGCAGTACGCCTCGCAGCGCGACGAACCAGCCGAACAGCGACAGGGTGACCGCCAGTGGGCCCCGCCAGCTGCGGTGCCCGCCGATGATCACCAGTCCGCCGCCCAGCATCAGGGCGCCGAGCATCAGCGTCAGGGCCGGGTCGGTGAACAGATCGGTGGTGAGCCCTTGCAGTGAAGGCAGTCGGATCGCATAGATGGTGGTGAACACGGCGATGTACGGGCCGATGACGCGGGCGAACGCGCGAGTGCGCCGCTGCGCGTCGGAATCGACGGTGCTCATGACTTCTCCCCACTCCGGCCTTCCGGCCGATAGCCCGCCTGGTGGCAGACGGCGCGCAGGAATCTTTCGGTTTCGGCCGGCGTGCTGGTGTCGGGTCTGGTGGCGAGGTGCTGCCAGGTGGCGCCGGTCAGCAGGTCCAGCAGTACGTCCGGGTCGGTGTCCGGGGGTAGTTGCCCGCGTTCGCGGGCCTCTTCCAGTACGGCCCGCCGGGCGTCATCGCGGTGTTGGCCGAGCTGGTGCCGGTAGGTGGCGGCTAGTTCGGGATAGTCCTCGATCGTGCCGTAGAGCCGTCGCAGCAGGCGGCGTTGCGACGGGTCGGCGAGCAGTTGCGCCCATGTTGTCAGCAGGTGTTCGAGGTCGCGGATCTCGGGTTTCTGCGGTGGATCGCCGTAGGCCGATTCGATGGTGGCGAGGAGCAGTTGCACCTTGTCCGGGAAGCGCCGGTACACGGTTGCCCGGGTGACACCTGCGCGCTTGGCCACTTGTTCGATGCTGAACGCTTCGGCGCCGCGTTCGAGGAACAGTTCCAGGCCGGCTGCCAGGATCGCGGCGTCGGCTTCCTTGCTCCGCGGGCGGCCGACGGTGCTCATATCGATTACGATACAATACAGACTTGTATTGTAAAGTGACAAAATGCGTTGCTGACGTTAGAGGTGCACCGAGAACATCGGAGCGTGCTGACTCATCTCGACGGCCGTGCCGGTATCGACGCTGCTCTGGTGCGACGATTGATCACTGCGCAGTTCCCGCGCTGGCGTGACCTCCCGGTGACGCCGGTCGAGGTCGACGGCTGGGACAACCGGACCTATCGCCTCGGGGACTCCATGACGGTGCGGTTGCCGACTGCCGCGAGCTACGTCCCCGCCGTGGCCAAGGAGAACGAGTGGCTGCCGCGGCTGGCGGCTGCGCTGCCGGTGGCTGTGCCGAAGATCCTCGGCGAGGGAGTACCGGGGGAAGGCTATCCGTATCCGTGGTCCGTGCGGGGCTGGATACCTGGGGAGACCGCGAATCAGGAACGCATCGATGATTTGCCCGCTTTCGCGGTGGCGGTGGCCGAGTTCATTCGCGCCCTGCAGCGTTGTGACACCACCGGCGGTCCGGGCGCTGGCGCGCACAGCTTCTACCGAGGTGCTTCGCCCGCCTGGTACGACGAGGAGACGCGTCGGTGTTTGTACTTGCTGAACGGGCAGATCGACACCGTGCGAGCCGCTGAGGTTTGGGAAGCCGCGCTCGAAGCGGAGTGGACCGGCACGCCGGTGTGGTTCCACGGGGACATCGCGCACGGAAATCTGCTGGTGGCGGGCGGGAAGCTCACCGCGGTCATCGACTTCGGCACGTCCGGGGTCGGCGACCCGGCCTGCGACCTCGTGCTGGCGTGGACGATGCTCACCGGCCGGAGTCGAGACGCGTTCCGGGAAGCGGTCGAACAGGACGAAGGTACCTGGGCCCGTGCCCGCGGCTGGGGACTGTGGAAGGCGATGCTCACCCTGTCCAAGAGCACTGACCTGCGACAGTCAGCCGAGCAGCAGCGCGTGATCGGAGAGCTGCTCGCTTAGGACTGCATCGGGCTCATGTACTGCCAGCTCTGCTCCCACGAGCGCACCGGACCGCGGCAGATGTACACCGGCATGCCCTGGGTGCCGTTGTTGATCCGCTGCCCGTTGTCCACCAGCGTCACCGGCTTGACCTCGTTGAACAGGGACTTGGCGTCTTCGGGCGAGAAACCGATGACGATCGCGGTGGTGGCTGTTTCGGGCGGGCTGCCGAAGTACCAGTACCCGCGGTGCGGGCTGTGCACCGGCGGCAGGCCGCGTTCCGGGCCGTACTCGTCGAGCGCGCTCGCCTGCCAGTAGTGCCCGGCCAGTACGGTCGTGGTCGCGCGCTCGGATTCGGGCAGCGCCAGGTACGCGCGTTCCACGGCGTCGACCATGTGCGGCCAGCCGAACTCCTCCAGGTGCATGTTGGCCGGGCTGAACGGCTGGTTCTCGAAGTGGGACAGCGGCCAGACCGGCGGTCCGCTCGGCAGGCCCCACAGCATCAGCCCGCCGCACACCGCGTAGATCGGGCCGGCGATCCAGCGGACGTGGGCACGCCGTGGCCGGCGCTGCTCGATCACCACCGCCGCGGCCGCCCAGCACACCACGAACAGGCCGGCCATGTAGAACGGGCGTCCGTCGCTGTACCAGAACGCGAAGATGATTCCCGCTGCTGCGAGGCCGTAGAAGCGGAACGGGCGCAGCGTCGGCGCGAAGAGCAGGGCGAGCACGCCGACGCACAGCAGTGCCGCACCCAGCGGACCGGCGACGTACGCGTACGCGACCGGGAAGAAGGTTTCCTTGCCACCACCGGCTGCTTCGATCTCCTTGGCCACGACCTCGGTCATCGCGGCCTGCGGCCAGTCGTGGGCCCGCTGCCACAGCAGGAACGGCACGGCGAGCGCGGCGGCGACCAGGCCGCCGAACCACAGCTGCTTCTTCACCAGCATCACGCGCGGGCCGAGCAGCAGCACGGCGATCGCGATGCCCACCCAGAGCACCGCCAGCATGGCTTTGGCCTGCAGGCCGACGGCGGTGGCCAGCCCGGCGTAGAGCAGCAGCCGGTCGTCGCGCTTGCGGACCCAGCGCACCACCAGCCAGCTGGTCAGCGTCCAGAAGAACGAGTCGAACGACTGGGTGGACAGCGTGTGCCCGGCGCCGTACATGAAGAACGGCGACACCGCGTAGGCCCCGGCGGTGAGCAGCTGCGCCAGCTTGCCGCCGCCGAGTTCCCTGGCGATCAGCGCGGACAGGAACACCCCGAGGACGACCAGCGCGATGATCGGCAGCCGGGTGCCGACCACCGAGTCGCCGAACAGCAGGTCCATCGCCCGCGCCACCAGCGGCACCAGCGGCGGCTGATCGGCCAGCCCGCTGCCCAGGTGCCGCCCGGCGGCCCGGAAGTACAGTTCGTCGCCGAAGAAGCCGTAGCGCCCGCTGGTGAGCAGCAGCAGTGCCGCGACCGCGCCCGCGACGGCCGAAACCGGGCGCCAAGCGAGTGGGGGTGCGGTGACCGGCGTCGGTTCGGGTGTGCGTTCGGCTACGGCACTGCTCTGCAAAAGATTCTCCGAAACTGCGTCGATGTCGACAACCTAGGCTGCCACAACACCGGAATCGGCACGTTTCCAGGCCCCGTGAGCGCGCCGGGAAGGTGTGCGGCGCCACACGGTTCAGTCCCCGCCGGCCGACCAGTCGTGCAGGTACGACAGGGCGAAGCCGAGCAGGCCGGTCACCGCGGCCGACGCGGTCATCGGCACGGCGAGCAGGCCGGCCACGCCTTCGACCAGTGAGTCGTCGCCCATCACCCAGGTCGGCCGCCTGACCCAGCACGAGCGCCACGCCGAGCACCAGGAGAACCCCCAAGCCGAGCTTGAAGACCGGCATCATGATGGCCTTGAGCAGCACGCGGGGACGGGATTCGGTCATCGGGAACTCCTGAGCGGGATCAACCGGCGAACATGGGCAGCAGGCCGACGGCCACCAGCACACCGATGGCCAGGACCGGCAGCACGAACCAGAGGCTCAGCCGGACGAACATGCGGGCCGGGTCGACCCCGGCGACACCGCTGGCGATGTAGATCGGCGCCGCACCGGACGGGGAGGCGCCCTCGGTGGAAGCGAAGATCAGGATGGCGACGGCCGCGGCGACCGGTGACACTCCGGCGGCCACCAGCGCGCTGAAGCTGACGCCGCCGACCGCGGCGATGACCACGGCCGGGGCGTCGATGCGTTCCATCAGCCCGGACAACTCGGCGACCAGGCCGAGTTCACCCAGGCAGGCGGCCGCGGCGAAGGCGAAGAACAGGGTGGCGCCGATGACGGCGTACTTCGGGGCCATCGCGCCGAGCAACTCGTTCCAGCCGCGGCCGGTGCGGGGCAGCCTGCGCCAGGCGACCAGCATCGTGCCGATGATCATCAGCACCGGCATCCAGGCCACGATGCTGATCTCGCCGGCCGCGTCTTCGCCGATCCAGCCCCCCAGCAGCCGTTGCCCGGTGTCGATGGTGAAAACACCGGGATCGCGATGCCGGTGTAGACCAGCAGCGACGTCCAGCCCTGCCGCCAGGCGACCCGGAACGGCAGGATGTCTTCGGGTTCGACGCGGCCGATCCGGTGCCGCCGTATCCAGATGAACACCACGACGAACCGGTAGAGCACGGTCCACAGGCCGCCGGCGAACGCACTGGCCAATAGCTGGTCGGCGGTCAGCACCGGGACGACCGCGGCCGGGCCGAGCAGCAGGAACATCGACGAACTGGGCGGGATGGAGTGCCGAGGGCCCGCGTCGCCCGCGACCAGGCTCGCCGCCAGGTCCGGCCACCACTTCGAGCGGATCATCCACGCAATGGTCACCGAGCAGACCGAGGCCGCGATGCCGGAGCCGGACCCGGCCGGGCCGCCCAGCAAGGCGGAAGCGGCTGTCGAGACGTAATTCGAACCGCCGCGCATCCGCCCGAAGACGGCGTTGAGCAGGGTGACTTGGCGGTTGATCAGTCCGAGTTCGGTGAGCAGGTAGCCCATGAAGACGAACGCGAGTGCGGCGAACACGACTTCTCCGGCGGCGGCGTCGGCTATGCCGGACGCGGCGAGCGAAAACGCGTCGGTTCCGCCGAACAGGCAGACCACCACGAAGCCCAGCACCATGGCTTCGCCGATGTTGCGTTTGAGGACGGCGTCCCAGACCAAGATGACGGCGAGGTAGGTGATCAGCGCCCAGACGGCGACGCCCATGAGGTACTCGTTTGTAGCGAGGGCATGTGAAGGGTTGTTCAGGCGGCCAGGCGCGCGGCCAGGTCGAGCACGCGGCGGGCGCGGTCGACGATGGGCTGGTCGACGAAGGTGCCGTCGGGCAGGGCGATGGCCCCGCGCGCGCCGGCGGCATCGGCGGCCCGGACCACTTCGCGGGCCCGGGTCACCTCCTGGTCGGTCGGCGCGAAGGCGCGGTGCACCACCGGGATCTGCCGGGGGTGGATGACCGAGCGGCCGAACATGCCGAGTTCCCGGCCGCGCCGGGTGCTGTGCAGCAGCCCGTCGTCGTCCCGGACGTTGGCGTGCACCGACATGGCCGGTGCGGGCAAGCCCGCGGCCGCGGCGGCGAGCACCGCCCGCAGGCGCAGGTGGTCCAAGGCGTCCGGCGCGGTGAGCGCCAGTGCCGAGGCCAGGTCCTGCTCGCCGAGGCCCAGGCCGGCGACGCGGGGGTGGGCGGCGATCTCGTCCATCGCGGCGAGGCCCCGGGCCGATTCGATCAGCACCCACACCGGGAAGCCCTCGGGCAGGAGCTCGTCGAGCGCGTCCAGCTGGGTGGTCGATTCGACCTTGGGCAGGCGGATGCCGGACAGGCCGGGAAGGCCGGCGAGCGCGGCCAGGTCGGCGCGGCCGCGGTCGCCGTCGTTGATCCGGACGTGCAACGGCGGGGCATCGTGTGGATGGGCGAGGTGCCGGCTCACGGTGCTGCGCGCGGCGTCCTTGTCCGCGGGCGCGACGGCGTCTTCGAGGTCGATCAATACGACATCGGCCCCGCTCGCGGCGGCTTTGGCGAATCGTTCCGGGCGGTCACCGGGAACGTAGAGCCAGGTCAGCGGGGTGTTCACGCGATCACGCCCTGCTCGCGGAGGTCCGCGATGCGCACCGCGTCGTAACCGAGTTCGCCGAGGACTTCGTCGGTGTGCCTGCCCTTGGCCGGGCCCGGCCAGCGGATTTCGCCGGGCGTCTCGGAGAGCCGGAACTGCACGTTCTGCACGGTGACTTCGCCAAGGTCGTCGTCGGGCAGGTCGACGAAGGTGCCGAGGGCCTGGTACTGCGGGTCCTTCACGATGTCGGAGGCGTCGTAGACCAGCGCGATGGCTGCCTGCGCCTCTTCGAAGGCGGTGATCACCTCTTCGCTGTCGCGTTCGGCGATCCACGCCGCGACGGCGCTGTCCAGTTCTTCGACGTGCGCGACCCGGCCCTGGCCGGTGGCGAACCACGGTTCGTCGATCAGCTCCGGCCGGCCCACCAGGCGCATCACCCGCTCCGCGATGGACTGGGCGCTGGTGGAGATCGCCACCCAGCGGCCGTCCCTGGTGCGGTAGGTGTTGCGCGGGGCGTTGCTGTTCGACCGGTTGCCGGTGCGCTGCGGCAGCACCCCGAGTGCCTTGTAGGCGGTCACCTGCGGGCCGAGCAACCCCAGGATCGGCTCGATGATGGCCATGTCGATGACCTGGCCGCGGCCGGTCTGCCCGCGGGCCTCCAGCGCGACCATGATCGCGTAGGCCATGGCCAGCCCGGCGATGCCGTCGGCCAGCGCGAGCGGCGGTAGCACCGGTGGCCCGTCGGGTTCGCCGGTGGAGGACGCGAATCCGCTCATCGCTTCGGCGAGGGTGCCGAAACCGGGACGGCCGGCCATCGGGCCGGTCTGGCCGAAGCCGGTCATCCGCGCCACCACCAGCCGCGGATTGATCTGGTGCAGTTCGGCGGGACCGAGGCCCCAGCGTTCCAGGGTGCCCGGACGGAAGTTCTCGATCAGCACGTCGCTGCGGGCAGCCAGCTCACGCAGGATGCGCTGGCCGTCGGCGGAGGACAGGTCGACCGCGGCGGCGCGCTTGTTGCGGGCCAGGGACTTCCACCAGAGGCCGGCGCCCTCGGCGGCCGGTCCGTGCCCGCGGGCGGGGTCGCCCTTGCGGGGGTGCTCGATCTTGATCACGTCGGCGCCGAAGTCGCCGAGCATGGCTGCCGCGGACGGCCCGGCGAACAGGGTGGCGACATCAAGTACGCGCAGCGACGACAGGGGGCTCATGACTCATAAGTTATAAGATCTGGATCGAATGACGATGATCGTGTTGCGCAGGTCACAACCGCGGTTCCCGGTAGCGTGGTCGCCACCGCGGGTCATCGAGCAGAACAGAGGGGCGACGAGCATGGCTGCAGGTCCGACGGACCGGCCGGGACCGCCGCAGAGCAAAGCGGACTACGTCTACGCGTCCCTGCTCGACGACCTGCGCAATGCGCGCATCTCCGGTGGCACTCCGCTGCGGGCGACCGAGATCGCCCAGCGGCTGGGCGTGTCCATCACCCCGGTGCGGGAAGCGCTGCGGCGCCTCGAGAACGACCGGCTGATCCGGTACGAACAGAACCACGGCGCGACGGTGATCGACCTGTCCGCCGACGCCCTGGTCGAGTACTACAGCGTGCGGGCCGTGGTGGAGGGCCTCGGGGCCCGGCTGGCCGCCGAGCGGATCACCGGTGAGCAGCTCGACCGGCTGTGGGCCATCCACGACCGGATGGTGGCCGACGAGGAGGCGGGCCGGTACGAACTGCTCGGCGAGCAGAGCCGCGAGCTCCACCTGGCCATCGCGGACATCGGCGGCCCCGCCTTCCTCGGCGCGCACGCCAGGGCCGTGCGCAACAACTTCCCGGTGCCCGCGCACGCGTCGCTCTGGCTGGACCCCGACCAGGCGCGCAACCACCTCACCGTGCACGAGCAACTGCTCAAGGCGCTGAAGGCGGGCGACGGGATCACCGCCGAACGCATCATGGTCGACCACGTGCGGTTCAGTGGCCGGTACCGGCTCGACCGCGCCGGTTCCTGATCAGCCGCCGTTCCGGAGGAGCTGCTCGAAACTGGGTACCGAGCTGAACTCGCCGGCGGGTTTGCGGGGCTGCGCGGCGAGCACCTTCCCGGCCAGTTCGGCACCCGCCCGGTCGATCCGCTGCCGCAGGGCGCCGTCGTCCGCCCAGTCGTCGGTGGCGGCGAACACCGAGGTGGTGACCACGTCCGCGTGCAGGTAGGTGAACAGCGGCCGCAGGTTGTACTCCAGGGCCAGCGAGTGCCGCGGGGTGCCGCCGGTCGCGCCGAGCAGCACGGGCAGCCCGGTCAGCGACTCGTTGTCCAGGATGTCCACGAAGGACTTGAACAGCCCGGAGTACGAGGTGGTGAACACCGGGGTGACCGCGATCAGCCCCTGTGCGCCGGCGATCCGGTCGAGCACCTCCGGCAGGCCGCCCGCCGGGAAGCCGGTCAGCATCATGTTCACCACGTCGTGGGCGATGTCGCGCAGTTCGACGGTGTCCGCGGTCGCGGTGCCGCCTTCGGCTTCGATGGCCGCGACGGTGGCCGCGCTCAGCCGGTCGGCGAGCATCCGGGTGGACGACGGCTGCCGCAGCCCCGCGGAGAGGGTGACGATGTTCATCGGGTGGTCTCCTCGGCTGCTCAGTTGACGAGTTCGGTCTGCGATGCCCGCTTGGCGGCGACGCGGTCGGCGTGGCTGGGCGGGCCGGCGGGCACGTGCACGGGACGCTGCGCTTCCATCTCCTTGCGCAGCACCGGCACGACCTCTTCGGCGAGCAGGTCGATCTGCTCCAGCACGGTCTTCAGCGGCAGACCGGCGTGGTCGACCAGGAACAGCTGGCGCTGGTAGTCGCCGACGCCCTCGCGCATGCCCGCGTACCGCTCGATGACCTGCTGCGGGCTGCCCACGGTCAGCGGGGTGCTCGCGGTGAAGTCCTCCATCGACGGGCCGTGGCCGTAGACGGGCGCGTTGTCGAAGTACGGCCGGAATTCGTTCCAGGCGTCCTGCGAGTTCTTGCGGATGAACGCCTGGCCGCCGAGGCCGACGATCGCCTGGTCGGCCTGGCCGTGGCCGTAGTGCTCGAAGCGCTGCCGGTAGAAGTTCACCATCTGCGCGGTGTGCGACATCGGCCAGAAGATGTTGTTGTGGAAGAAGCCGTCGCCGTAGTAGGCGGCCTGCTCGGCGATCTCCGGGCTGCGGATCGAGCCGTGCCAGACGAACGGCGGCACGCCGTCCAGCGGGCGCGGCGTCGAGGTGAAGCCCTGCAGCGGCGTGCGGAACTTGCCCTCCCAGTCGACCACGTCCTCCTCCCACAGCCGTCGCAGCAGGGCGTAGTTCTCGATGGCCAGCGGAATGCCCTGGCGGATGTCCTGGCCGAACCACGGGTAGACCGGGCCGGTGTTGCCGCGGCCGAGCATCAGGTCCATCCGGCCGTCGGAGATCACCTGGAGCATGGCGTAGTCCTCGGCGATCTTCACCGGGTCGTTAGTGGTGATCAGCGTCGTCGACGTGGACAGCGTGATGTTCTTGGTGACCCCGGCCAGGTAGCCGAGCAGGGTGGTCGGCGAGGAGGCGACGAACGGCGGGTTGTGGTGTTCACCGGTGGCGAAGACGTCGAGCCCGGCCTGGTCGGCGTGCTGGGCGATCTTCAGCATGGACCGGACGCGCTCGGTGTCGCCGGGGGTCTGCCCGGTGGTGGGGTCCGTGGTCACATCGCTCACGGTGAAGATGCCGAACTGCATGGGGGCCTCCTGTGGTCCGCCGCGCCCGGGGTGGCGCTACCCGGGTAAACGTCTTGCGCGGAAGAATATTTCCCGCGAGACGATTGGCGCGCGCCGGGTGCCTTTTCGGCCAGGTGTGACACGTCTTCGCGCTTAACGCGGGTATTGATGCAGATGCCCTGCGGGTGGTGGCCGAGGTGCCGGTCGATGAACGCTCACTGGACGTCGATGTGCGTCGGCTGGTTCGGCGGCCCTGTTCGGATCGATGGTCACTGGGAGGGGTCAATGTGCGGAAGGCGCTTCGGTGGCGGGTAGGTTGACGCCGCCGCTGAAGTGGATCTTGGGCATCGAATCCCCATCGCGATTACCTTCATCATAAAATTACTTTACAATGAAGGTAGTTAGGTCGGCGATAAATTGTCAAACCTGGGGGCAAGGCAACGGGGGTGGGCATGGAGAAGGTCGGGTCCAGCGGGCTGACACCGGTGGACCGCGTGCTGGACGGGTTGCGCGGGTTCGGCGCGCACTACACCGAATTCACCCGGGGGTTCGCCGACCACCTCGGCCTGCATTCGAGGGACGCGGCGGCGCTGGTCGAAATCCTGTACGCCGAGGACAAAGGCACGCCGCTGTCACCGGCGCGGCTGAGCGAGCGGATTTCCCTGAGTTCGGGGGCCACGACGGCGTTGCTCAACCGGCTGGAACGGGCCGGGCACATCGTGCGCAGCCGCGAGCAGAGCGACCGGCGGATCGTGACCTTGCGCAGCAGCCCGGAGATCCAGGGGCCGGGCCGGGAGTACTTCGGTCCGCTGGCGAAACACCTGACGGCCCTGCTGGCCAGGTACCCGGCGGCCGAGGTGGCCCGGTTCGAGCAGTTCCTGGCCGATCTGCAGACCACCATGGACGAGGTGCTGGCGGAGCAGCGGAACTCAGGGCCGTAGGGCGTCCACGGCGGCGCTGGCCACTTTGAGCGAGTCGGCTTCGCAGGTGGCGGTGCTGACCGAAGCGTCGGCGTCGGCGTAGTACCGGGTGGAGATGTAGACGTTGCCGATGAGCACGTGGATGCCGCAGTCGTCGTTGGAGAACGACGTGCGGGCGGCCTTGTCGGCGCCGGGCACGTCGACGGACGGGCCGGGGCTGCCCTGCTCGGCCTGGCTCTCGTAGTACCGGTCGGCCCAGTCCGTGCCCGCGCCGGACTTGCCGGGCAGCGAGGTCGCCAGGTAGTACGACAGTTCGACGCGGATGGGGCTGTCACCGGAATCCCACAGGCACGAGTGACCGGCCGTGGTGGTGTCCGGGTCGGAGCTGCCGGGGGTGGTGGCTTCGTCGGTCATCTTCTCCGGCAGGCCGGTGACCCCGCGTTCGACCGCGGCGCAGTCGGGCGCCTCGGTGAACCGGTCGGGCGGGCCCGCCGCGCTGCTCGGTGCCGGGGCGGCGGTGCGTGCCGGGGCGTCGCTGTTCGCGTCGATCAGGAGCCACGCGCCGACGCCGAGCCCCGCCAGCAGCACCACGCCCACCACGCACAGGGTGACGATCAGGCCGGTGTTCGACTTCTTCGGCGGCGGATAACCGGGATAGCCCTGGTAGTGCTGTGGCGGCGGGTAGCCGGGCTGCATCTTCTCTGTCCCCTCGAACGCGCGTGCGAGGGGGAGTAGATCACATCGAGCCCGGCCACCCGTCGTGTGGAGCGCACTTCACTCAGGCCGGAAACCGGACCAGCGTGCCATTTCCGTCAGCGGCGAGGTAGAGCGAACCGTCCGGGGCCGTGGTGAGGCCGGCGAACCGGATCGGGGTGCCCGGCAGGCCGTGGCAGAACAACTCCCGGTCGGGCCACGGAACACCCACCGCCAGGTCCTCGGCCTCGATCCGGGTTTCGCCGGTGGTCAGCGAGATCGCCCGCAGCCGGCGCTCGGCGGTCTCCACGGTGAACAGTTCGTCGCCGCGCACGGTCAGGCCCTGGGGAGCGCCGAGGCCCGACGCGATCGGGACCGCCTCGCCGTCGTCGATCCGGAAGACAGCGCCCCGGCGGTCGTCGCTGACGTAGCACCGCTGTGCCGGGTCGAGTGCCACGTCCACCGGGTGGTCGAGGCCGTCGGCGAGCACGGTCACCGTGTCGTCTGTGCCGTCTGTGCCGTCTGTGCCGTCTGTGCCGATGGCCACCACCCGGCCGGCGTCCGCTTCGGCGACGATCAGCGCACCGTCGTCCCGGACGGCGATGCCCATCGGGCGGGCCAGGCCGTGCGCGCGCAGTCGCGTCTCGCCGGTCGCCGGGTCGTAGGTGCTGACCTGACCGTACTGCGACGTGACGTGGATCAGGTCGCCGTCGGCGGCCACGCCGTGCGAGAAGATCAGCAACGCCTGTGTTCGGACGCCGCCCGGGGCCGCCGGGTCCGGGCCGGCCAGGCGGTAGTGGTCGCCCGCGTGGACCCGGCCGCCGAAGTCCACCGTCACGCCGAACGGGCCGTCGAAGCCCGGGTCGACCACCTGGCGGGTCCGGCCGTCCGGCCGCAGTTCGGCGATGCCGCCGCTGGCGTAGCTGGAAACGAACATCCGGTTCTCCGCGTCGAACGCGGCGTTGTCCAGCCCGACGACACCGCTGGTCACCAGCGTGCGTTCGCCGTTGCCGAACAGGTCGATCCGGGTGACGATGCCCGCTTCGCCGCGGGAGAGCACGAGCAGCGTGCCGTCGAGGTCGAACCGGACGGCGACCGGCTCGTGCACCTCCTCGGCGACCAGTTCCGGGGCACCGCCGCCGGGTGGCAGCCGGAACACCTGGCCGGTCAGCATGTGCGGGTAGTACAGGCAGCCGTCCGGGCCGAGCTGCATGGCGTTGCCCATGGCCAGCCCGCCGGTCAGCACACGCGCCTCACCGCCGGTCAGTTCCAGGACCCGGCCGTCCGGCTTCATCTCGTTGACGAACAGCCGGTCGCCGACGCAGGCGATGCCGTTCGGCAGCTGTACGTCTTCGGACACCAGCTCGTAGGCACCGGCGGGGTCGCGTCGCCACACCCGGCCGGGCACCAGGTCGGTGACGTACATCGAGCCGTCCGCGCCGAACGCCAGATCGTCCGGCGCCTCGATCGGGCCGCCGGCGGGCACCACCACCTCGATGTCTCCCGAGGCGACATCGACGGCGCTGATCTGCCCGGCGAGGAACTGCGCCACGTACAACCGGCCGTCCGGGCCGAAGGACACCCCGTTCGAGCCGGGCAGCCGGTTCGGCGGGTTCAACCGCCGGCCGTTGCTCATTCGGCGTCCGCCAGCACCTCGTGCATGCGGTTCGCCCGCCAGTCCCGCAGCACCTCGTGGAAGGCGACCGGGCCGTCGCCGAAGGTGAACCGGCGTTCGAGCGGCATGCCTTCGTTGTTGTAGTAACCGGGGGTGCATTCGGCGTGGAACTTGTACTGGTCCGCGGCCTTCTCCTCGATCGTGGTCAGCCACGCGCTCTCGGCTTCCGAGGTCGGCTCCACGCAGCGCACCCCGCGCCGCCGGGCTTCGGCGACGACTTCGCCGATGTGCGTCGCCTGCTCGTCGAGGATGTGCACGAAGTTGACCGAAGCGGCGTTCTGCAGCGGCCCGAGGTGGAACAGGTTGGGGAACTTGTGGCTGTAGAAGCCGTGCAGCGTCCGCGGCCCCTGGCCCCAGTGCTCGAAGATGGAGATGCCGCCGCGGCCGTGCACCGGCAGCTGACCGGACAGCACCCCGGAGATGCCCACCTGGAAACCGGTGGCGAAGATGATGCAGTCCACCTCGTACTCCCGGCCGCCGACCACCACCGCGCGTTCGGTGATCCGCTCGACCCCGCCGTGGTCGGCGGTGTCCACCAGGGTGACGCTGGGCCGGTTGAACGTCTGCAGGTAGTCGTCGCTGAACGTGGGCCGCTTGCACATGTAGCGGTACCAGGGCTTCAGCGTTTCCGCGGTCGCCGGGTCCTCGACGATCGCGTCCACCCTGGCCCGCAGTTCGTTCATCTTCTGGAAGTCGACGATTTCGTCGAGCTGCTCGCGCTGCTCGGCGGACAGCTCCGGGTAGGCGTCGCTGGGGATGAGCTTCTGCAGCAGCTGGGCGCTGCCGGTCCAGCCGTCGGCGACCAGGTCCTCCTCGGCGGGCCTGCCGGTGACCACGTGCAGGAAGTTGTCGCGGCGGCGGCGCTGCCAGCCGGGTTCCAGCGAAGCGGCCCACTCCTGGTCGGTGGGGCGGTTGCCGCGGACGTCGACCGTGGACGGGGTGCGCTGGAAGACGTAGAGGTGCCCGGCGTCCCGTCCGAGGTGCGGCACGATCTGGATGGCGGTGGCGCCGGTGCCGATCACCGCGACCTTCTTGTCGGCGAGCCCGGTCAGGCCGCCGTCGGCGTCACCGCCGGTGTAGTCGTAGTCCCAGCGGCTGGTGTGGAAGGTGTGCCCGGTGAAGTTCTCGATCCCGGGGATGCCGGGCAGCTTCGGGCTGCTGAGGGTGCCGCTGGAGACGACCACGTACTGCGCCCGCATCCGGTCGTCGCGATCGGTGCCGACGATCCATTCGGACTCGTCGTCGTCCCAGCGCAGCGACGTCACCTTCGTCTGGAAGCAGGCGTCGCGGTAGAGGCCGAAGTGGCGGCCGATGGCCCGCGAGTGCTGCCGGATCTCCTCACCCGGCGAGTACTTCCACCGCGGCACGTAGCCGACTTCCTCCAGCAGCGGCAGGTAGACGTAGGACTCGATGTCGCAGTGGATGCCGGGGTAGCGGTTCCAGTACCAGGTGCCGCCGAAGTCGGCGCCGTCGTCGATCACCCGGATCCGCTCGACCCCGGCCTGGCGCAGCCGTGCCCCGGCGAGCAGGCCGCCGAACCCACCGCCGACGACGATGGCGTCGACGCGGTCGGTCAGCGGTTCGCGGTGGAAGTCCGGATCGGCGTGCGGGTCGGCGGCGTAGGCACCGAATTCGCCGACCGGGCGCTGGTACTGGGCGTTGCCGTCGCGGCGGATGCGCCGGTCGCGTTCGGCCCGGTATCTGGCGCGCAGGGCGTCGGGGTCGAAGCCCAGGTCCTGGACGTGCGGGGTGGTCATGACTGCCTCTCTGCTGCGGGGGATCACCAGGTGACGGGGAGTTCGTAGACGCCGTAGACGAAGCCGTCGTGCTTGAACGGGATGTCGTCGAAATCGGTGGCCAGGGCCAGGTCCGGCGCGCGCCGGTAGAGGGTGCGGTAGACGACCTCGAGTTCCAGGCGGGCCAGTGGCTGGCCGAGGCACTGGTGCACGCCGAAGCCGAAGGCGACGTGGTGCCGGGCTTCGCGGGTGATGTCGAGCCGGTCGGGGTCGGGGAAGGCGTCGGCGTCGCGGTTGGCGATCTCGTTGGGCAGCACCAGGCCCTCACCGGCGCGGACCAGCTGCCCGGCGACCTCGAGGTCTTCCAGTGCGACCCGGCGTCGGCCGCCGTGGGTGATGTTGAGGTAGCGCAGCATCTCCTCGACCGCGTGCGTGGCGACGGCGGGGTCGTCGGCTTCGCGCAGCAACTTGAGCTGGTCGTGGTTGCGCAGCAGGAGCAGGGTGCTCAGCGCGATCATGTTCGCCGTGGTCTCGTGGCCGGCGATGAGCAGCAGCACGGCCATCGCGGTGGCCTGCTCCAGGTCCAGCTCGCCGGTCTTGATCCGGTCGCAGAGCCGCGACAGCAGGTCGTCGCCGGGGTCGTCCATCTTGGACATCAGCAGGCCGGCCAGGTAGCGGCCCAGGTTGCCCGACGCCTCGGTCCGCTGCTCCGAGGTGGAGTTGCGGTTGATCATCGTCTTGCTGTTGTCCTGGAAGAAGCCGTGGTCGGCGTAGGGCACGTCGAGCAGTTCGCAGATGACCAGTGAGGGCACCGGCAGCGCGAAGCCCTCCACCAGGTCGGCGGGCTTCGGGCCGACGAGGAACTCGTCGAGCGCGTCGTCGACGATCTGCTGCACCATCGGCCGCATCGCGGCCACCTTCTTCACCGCGAACGCCGAACCGACCATGCGCCGCAGCCGGGCGTGTTCCGGGTCGTCCATGCCGATGAAGCTGAGCGTGGCCCGGCCGGGGGCCTGCCGCGGATAGGCCGGGTGGTTCATGTCGGCGCTGACCCGCGGGTCGGTGAGCACGGCGCGCTGGTCGGCGTAGCGGGTGACCAGCCACGGCGTGCTGCCGTCTCAGAGCCTGACGCGGGTCATCGGCGCTTCCCGCTGCAGTTCACGCAGTTGGGGCGGCGGGTCGAACGGGCAGCCGTCGGCCCTGGCCATCGGGTATTCCGGGGTCGGGACGGTGCTGGTCATGGGGTTCCTCCGGGGGTGGGGTCGGCGAGGAGCCGCCGGCGGTGCAGCCGGGCTTGTTTCGGCATGTTCCAGCCGAGTACGCCGACGGGCCTGCCGTGGCGTTCGCAGGTGGCGACGAAGCGCCGGGTGGCGGGATCGCCCTCGACGACGCTCACTCCGGCGTCGGCCGCGAGCACCCCGTGGAGCTGGAGCTTGGCGTCGAACTGGTCGGTCCAGAAGTAGGGCACCGGGGTGTACGGGCGGTCGGCGCCGAGGATGTTGTCGGCCACGGCCACCGCCTGCTCGGTGGCGTTGGTGCGGTTTTCCAGCCGCAGCAGGGCACCGAAGCGCTCGTGGTGCCAGCGCGCCACGTCACCGGCGGCGTAGATCCCCTCGGCGGCGCGGCAGCGCGAGTCGCACACGATGCCGTTTCCCAGTACCAGGCCGCTGTCGGCCAGCCAGCCGGTGCAGGGAACGGCGCCGAGGGCGACGACCACGAGGTCGGCCTCCAGTACCTCGCCGGTGCTCAGCCGGGCGCCGGTGACGTGACCGTCCGCGGCGGTCAGGCCGTCGACACCGGCGCCGAGCCGCAGCTTCACCCCGTTCTCGGCGTGCAGTTCCGCCAGCAGCCCGGACACCAGCGGACCGAGCTGGGCGGCCATCGGCGCGACCTGGGGTCCGGCCAGGACGACCTCCACGCCGAGGCCCCGGGCGGTGGCGGCGGTCTCGGCGCCGAGCACCCCGTCTCCGACAACGACGAGTCTTCGGGCGGCGACCAGGTCGCTGCGCAACGCCAGGGCGTCGTCCATCGAACGGACCACGTGCACGCCGCGCAGCTCCTCCTGACCGGGCAGGGTGCGCGGGCGGACACCGGTAGCCAGCACGATCACGTCGGCGGACAGCGCACGACCGGCTGCGGTGCGCACGGTGCGGTTCGCCGCGTCCAGCGCCACGGCGGCGTCGCCGAGCAGGAACCGGGCGTCGAGCCGGTCGAGCGCTTCGCGGGGTCGCAGCTGTGCGCGTTCCGGCTGCCAGGTGCCGGCGAGCACCTGCTTGGACAGCGGCGGCCGGTCGTACGGCAGGTGCGGTTCGTCGCCGAGCACCGTCAGCTCGCCGGAGTAGCCCTTGCGGCGCAGTGCTTCCGCGGTGGACAACCCGGCCGCGGCGGCGCCGACCACCAGCACGCCCGCCGGGTGGTTCACGCTTCGCTCAGCGAGATCGCGGCGGCCGGGCACACCTCCGCCGCCTCGCGCACGGCGGTCCGCAGGTGCTCGGCGGGTTCGGCGTCGAGCAGCAGCACGACGCCGTCTTCGTCGCGCTGGTCGAACACGTCGGGCGCGGCCAGCACGCACGAACCGGCACCGCAGCACTTGTCCTCGTCGACGGTGATCTTCACGTCGTTTTCCTCTCGGTTACTTCGATTCAGCGGCCGGTCGGGGTGACCGGCGCCGTCCACAGGCCGGTGATCGCGTCGATCAGGCCGGTGGCCGTGCTCGCCCAGCTCCGGGTGGTGTCCGGCCGGGGCTCCCCGGCGAGGGCGCGTTCCCGGTCGGCGCAGCGGTGGGCGATCAGGTGCCTGGCCATGTCGCTGCGTTCCAGGTGCACCGGCACCGGCAGGTCGGGCAGGCAGTGGTTGAGCCGCGCGACCACCAGCTGCACGGACTCGGCCGCCAGTGCGTCGTCGACGACGATCCGGCGCAGCACCGGATCGGCCATCACCTGCTCGCCGAAGCGGGCGAACCAGGTGGGGTTGCCCAGTTCGGCCAGGTGTTCGGTGAACGGCCGCACCAGGCAGGCGACCCAGTCGCGGGCCTCGCCCCGGTCTCGGGTCCGCTCGATCAGCCGCACCCGCTTCTCGTCGATGGCCCCGGCGTGCCGGTCCATCACCGCCCGCACCAGCCCGATCCGGTCGCCGAAGTGGTAGCCGACGGCGAAGTTGTTGCCCTGCCCGGCCGCCTCGCCGATCTGGCGGTGCGAGACGGCGGTGACGCCGTGCTCGGCGAACAGCCGCTCCGCCGAGGTGAGGATCGCCTCGCGGGTGCTGAGCGCACTGCGGCCCACCGTGCCTCCTCACCTCGCCGGGCTGCTCCTGGAAAACAGCTAACCGGCATCCCGACCTTGAGTCAAGCGACTGACTTAGATGGACGGCCGGAGTCTCCCCGCTGCCGGAGGCGCCGGAGGATCGGTCGGTGCTGGGGCGGGATTAGTCAGTGAGGGGCCGAGGATCAGCCGGTGAGGGCGGCCGGTTCAGCAGGGCGGGGGAACGGGGCTCAGTCGATGGTGAGGGCGTCCAGCGGCCGTCAACGGCGGCGGATCTACCAGTGATAGCGGCGACGGGATTCAGCTGGTGATGGCAGCGGATCAGTTGGTCATGCTGGGATCAGTCGATGGGTGGGCGGTCCAGAGCCGTTGGTGGCAGCAGGGGCAGCCGATGGTGGCGGCAAGGATCAGCCGGTGATGACGCAGGGATCAGCCGGTGATGATGGCAGGGGGCCAGTCGGTGATGACGGCGGGGACCAGCGAGTGGTGGGGCGGTCCAGGGGCCGGTGAAGGCAGCGGATCGGCCCGTGAAAAGGCAGGGGATGGACCGGTGATGGGGGCGGGAGATCAGCCGGTGATGGGGGCGGTCCAGAGGCCGGTGATGGCGTCGACCAGGCCGGTGGCGGCTTCGTCCCAGGTGGCGCGCGGGGTGGCGGTGCCCTCGGCGAGGGCGCGTTCGCGTTCGGCGACCACGTGCACCATCAGGGTGCGCAGCATGTCGCCGCGCTCGGCCCGGACCTCGTCGGGCAGGTCCGGCGGGCACTGCCGGAAGTTGTCCACCACCAGCTGCAGCGACGGCGTGGCCAGTGCTTCCTCGGCCATGATCGGCCGGAACGCCGGATCGGTCATCACCTGCGCGCCGAAACGGGCGTACCACGACTCGCCGTCGAACGAGGCCAGGTGCGCGGTGATCGGGCGGACCAGGCAGGCCACCCAGTCCCGGATCTCGCGTGAACCCTCGACGGCCGCGGCCATCTCCATGCGCAGCGCCTCGATCGGGCCGGAGTGCTTGCGGATGATGGCGCGGACCAGATCGGCCTTGGTGCCGAAGTGGTATCCGACGGCCGCGTTGTTGCCCTGCCCGGCGGCGGCGCTGATCTGGCGGTTGGACACCGCGTAGAGGCCCTGCTCGGCGAACAGCCGCTCGGCGGTGGTCAGGATCTGCTGCCTGGTGGCGCCGACCTGTGCGGCCCGGGGGGTTCTGCCGACATCGGTCACCACGATCACCACCGTACAGGGACGGTGCGCAGGTCTCTGACCACGAGTCCCTCGACGCGGTCGAAGTCTTCCGGGGCGACCCCGCGCCGCGTCAGGTCGTTGCCGGAGACATGCTCCAGTGCGCTCGGGATGGGGTGGTTCGGCAACGGTCCTCCTCGGGGTGTGCCGGGCAGTCAAACCGGGCGCATTATGCTAAGTCAAGCGTTTGCTTTAATCCTGTGTTGTCGAGAACCGGAGGCCGCCCCGTGGCAGCCATGCCCGTGACCACGCCCGACCCGCCCGCACCGGTGGCGGCCCGCCGTCCGGGCCTGGTCGTCGCCGTGCTCGCCTTCGGCGGGGTGACCGTCGCGCTGATGCAGACGGTCGTCATCCCGCTGGTGCCGCGCCTGCCGGAGCTGCTCGGGTCCACCCCGGCGGACACCGCGTGGGCGATCACCGCGACCCTGCTCGCCGCCGCGGTCGCCACGCCGACCACGGGCAGGCTCGGCGACATGTACGGCAAGCGCCGGATGCTGCTGATCAGCCTCGGCCTGCTGATCGCCGGTTCGGTGCTCGCCGCGCTGAGCACCAGCCTGGCCCCGCTGGTAGTGGCCCGCGTGCTGCAGGGCCTGGCGTCCGGGGTGATCCCGCTCGGCATCAGCATCATGCGTGACGAACTGCCCGCCGAACGGCTCGGTTCGGCCACCGCCCTGATGAGCGCTTCGCTCGGCGTCGGCGGGGCGCTGGGCCTGCCGCTGGCCACCCTGCTGGCCGAGAGCGTCGACTGGCACGTGTTGTTCTGGGTCGCCGCCGGGCTCGGGGTGGTGGCCACCGCGCTGGTGGTCTCGCTGGTGCCGGAGTCGGCGGTCCGCTCGGGTGGCCGGTTCGACTTCGTCGGCGCGACCGGGTTGTCGATCGTGCTGCTGTGCCTGCTGCTCGCGGTGTCGAAGGGCGCGGAGTGGGGTTGGGGCAGCGGCCTGACGCTCGGGTTGTCCGGGACAGCCGCGGTGGTGCTGCTGGCCTGGGGCTGGTGGGAACTGCGGACCGGGGAGCCGCTGGTCGATCTGCGGACGTCGGCTCGCCGTCCGGTGGCGCTGACCAATCTGGCGTCGGCGGTGTTCGGCTTCTCCATGTTCGCCATGTCGCTGGTGCTGCCGCAGCTGCTGCAGCTGCCCGCCGCCACCGGGCACGGCCTCGGCCAGCCGATGGTGGTGGTCGGCCTGGTGCTCGCGCCGTCCGGGCTGGTGATGATGGCGGTGGCACCGGTGTCCGCGCGGATCACCCGGCTCAGCGGGCCGCGCACCACGCTGATCACCGGCGCGCTCGTGGTGGCCTGCGGGTACGGGCTCAACCTGGTGCTGATGAGCGAGATCTGGCAGCTGGTCGTGGTGTCCAGCCTGATCGGCGCGGGCATCGGCCTGGCGTACGGGGCGATGCCCGCGCTGATCATGTCGGCGGTGCCGGTCACCGAGACCGCCGCGGCCAACAGCCTCAACACGCTGATGCGCTCGATCGGTACCTCGGTGTGCAGTGCGGTGGCCGGGGTGGTGCTCTCGCAGCTGACCGTGCCGTTCGGGCCGGCCGCGGTGCCCTCGCCCGCCGGGTTCCGGCTGGTGCTCGCCATCGGCGCGGGTGCCGCGCTGACCGCCGCGCTGGTCGCCTGCTTCATCCCGCGGCGGCCCTGACCGGGTTAGGGTCGGGGGACGAGCAGAGGAGCGAGTGCGATGACCGAACCGCAGGGTGACTACACCGAGGGCGGGGTGCCCAGCTTCGACTACGTCCGCGACCGGATCGAGCAGCGTTCCACCACGGCCGCCGGGGCGACCGAGCTGGCCGGGATCGGCGGCGGCGAGACCGTCGAATCGCTGGACGAGAAGCTGGCCAAGCGGGACGAAGCCGCCAAGTCGAAGCTGGACGAGATCCGCCGGTCCATGCGCGAACGCTAGACCAGCGACGGGGCCGCGCACGCCGAGTGGACCTCGGCGAGGGCGGCGTCCGCCGGTTGTCCCGGCAGGCGACGTCCGTCGCGCAGGCGCAGGGCGGCTTGGCCGTCCGCGACTTCGCGTGCGCCGAGGACCGCGTGGAACGGCACCAGCCTGCCGTCGCGGATGCGGGCGCCCAGGCTGCCGTGCTCCGGCCCGGCGACCTCCGCCCGCAACCCGAGCGCGACCGCCCGCGCGGCGAATTCGCCGGCGCAGGCGGCTTCGGCCTCGGTGGTCGGCAGCACCAGCAGCTGCACCGGGGCCAGCCACGCCGGGAACGCCCCGCCGGTCAGCTCGACCAGGTGCGCGACCAAGCGTTCCAGGCTGCCGAGCACGCTGCGGTGCACCATCACCGGCCGGTGCCTGCCGCCGTCCGGTCCGGTGTAGTGCAGGTTGAACACTTCCGGCTGGTGGAAGTCGAGCTGCACGGTGGACAGGGTGGCTTCGCGGCCGGCCGCGTCGGCGACCTGGACGTCGATCTTGGGGCCGTAGAACGCGGCTTCCCCTTCGACGGCTTCATAGGCCAGTCCC
Source organism: Amycolatopsis sp. NPDC045836 (assembly GCF_056431745.1). Lineage (NCBI taxonomy): Bacteria > Bacillati > Actinomycetota > Actinomycetes > Pseudonocardiales > Pseudonocardiaceae > Amycolatopsis > Amycolatopsis sp. NPDC045836. Next base: position 79,616 of record NZ_JBWKKF010000016.1, read on the forward strand.
GAGCCCTCCAGCACCTCGGTCAGCATCGCCGACGCCCGGCGCCACTGGCCCGGCGCGGCGGCGTACTTCCCGCCCGCGCCGGGCAGGGACAGCCGGTAGCGCGCGGGCCGGATGCCGAGTTGAGCACAGGCGACACCGATCAGCCGGAGTGCCGCCGCGGCCTCCTCGACGGCCTGGTCCGGTGCGCAGAAGACGTGCCCGTCGTTCAACTGGATGGCCCGCACCCGGGACAGCCCACCGAGCACCCCCGACGGTTCGGCCCGGTACATGCCGCCGAGCTCGGCCAGGCGCAACGGCAGTTCGCGGTAGCTGCGGCCGCGGGAACGGCAGATCAGCGCGTGGTGCGGGCACAGGCTCGGCCGCAGCAGCACCTGGTCCGCGCCGAGGTCCATCGGCGGGAACATGTCGTCGCGGTAGTGCGCCCAGTGCCCGGAAAGCCGGTACAGCTCCCGTTTGCCGAGCACCGGCGAGTGCACGTGCTGGTAGCCGGCCCGTCGTTCGCCTTCGCGGAGGTACTGCTCCAGGGCGTGGCGGACGGCGGCCCCGGCGGGCAGCCAGTACGGCAGGCCCGCGCCGAGCAGCGGGTCGCTGCCGAACAACCCGAGTTCGCGGCCGAGTTCGCGGTGGTCGTGCATCGTGGTCTCCTCGTCCGGCGGAGCGGGCGACCACGTGCGAAAGCCCGGGGCAGCCGCCCCGGGCTTTCTGCGGTGAACAGGGATCAGCGCGCCGGGACACTCTCCGGCGTCGTGGTGTTCGCAGCGCGCTTCATGTCTTCCAAGGTAATCACGCGGGCAACGGAATTACCGCTGTGCCCAGCTCAGCATGAACCGGCCCCACGGGTCGTCCGGCCGGTGGCGCAGCAAGCTGACGGCGATGGCCGGGGCCATCGCCCGGCACCACGCCCACAACCGGTCCGGGCCGACACCGGGCACGCGCTCGCTCAGCAGTTCCACGCGCTGCCGCGCGGTTTCCTCGTCGGTGGTGCCGTGGAGCGCCCAGTCGACCAGGTCCATGGCCTGATCACCCACGCACGGACGCGGGTCGATGGCGACCAGGCCGCGGCCGTGCCCCGCCCGCACCACGTTGCCCGCGTGCAGGTCCCCGTGCACCAGGCCGGCACTGCCGCCGCGAGCCAGTTCCCCGCAGACGGCCCGGCTTTCGGCGAGCAGGCCCGGCAGGAAACCGAGCGACGGCAGTTCCTTCGCGCGGCGGTCCATCAGGTCGAAGAGGAACTCCACCCGGTCGGCCAGCGACGGCAGCGTGACCCCGGCCGGTGGCCCGACACGCAATCCACCGAGCAGCGGAACGACTTCGTCCAGCGTCCAGTCGGTGTCGTCCAGGCGTACCGGTTCGGGCAGCCACTCCAGCAGCAGCGCGCCGCGCCCGGGATCGGCGCCGAGCAGGTCGACGGCGTGCCGCACCCCGGCCAAGGCACGCAGCGCGACGGCCTCCTGGTGGGCGATCTCCGGTTCCGGCGTCAGCTTCAGCACCGCCTGACCGTGCACAGTGGACTCACACCGCAGCACCACCGAATTGCTGCCCGCGGGCAGCAGGCCCAGCGGGCGCAACCGCCAGTCGGCGGCGACGTCCTCGATCAGCGCCTCCAGGTCGTCGCACCAGGCGGCCGCCGCGTCGCCGAAGCGTTGCAGCAGGCGGGCACGGGACGTATCCGGAAGCGCGATCATGCGCTTGATTATGGGAGGAATTCCGGCAGCCGCCGAGCGATTTCCCCGGGTGAGGGCATGGCGGCGATCTCCGCGGCGATCGACCGTGCCGCGTCGCGGTAGCTGTTCTCCTTGGCGGGCAACAATTTCCAGAGGGCATCGGTGATCGCTTCGGCGACGGGTTCGGTGCGGATCCCGGCACCCGCGGCACACAGCGCGCCGGTGTTGGCGAACTGGTCGGCGCCCTGGGGCAGCAGCAGCTGCGGGAGGCCGGCGGCGAGCGCGCCGAGCGTGGTGCCGCTGCCGCCGTGGTGCACCACCACGGTGGCGTGCCGCAGCACCTCCGCCTGCGGCACCCAGGACCGCACGGTGACGCGATCGGGGGTCTCCCCGAGCTGACCCGGATCGACCCGGCCGGTCGCGACCACCACGTGCGCCCCGGTGTCCGCCAGGCCGGTCAACGCGGTGGTGAGCAGTTCCGCGGTGCCGAACGCGGTGCCCAGCGTCAGGTAGATCAGCGGGGCACCGGGCTCCGGCCACGACCCGGGCGGGGCGTACGGCACGGGCCGCAGCGGGATGCGGTTCCCGGTGGCCAGGAAGTCCGGGTCCTGGATCGAGGGCGGGCAGATGTCGAAGTGCGGGCGGTCGCCGGTGGGTGGTTCGAGGCCGATGCCCGGCGGGAACAGGCGGCCGAAACCGTGCCAGATCGCCGGGATCCCGGCGGCCGCCGCCGCCTCGGCCACCCCCGGCAGGCCCCACCCGTGCACCACCAGCTCCGGGCGCAGGCGCGTCAGTTCCGGGGCCAGGTCCTCGGCGTAGATCTCGTAGAACGAGTCGGCCGGGCGGAACGGCCGCAGCCCGTTCGCCGCCAGCGGCTCGTGCACGGACTCCCCGGCGGCGAAGTGCACCTCGTGCCCGGCGGCCCGCACGGCGGTGGCCAGCGGGATCAGGGGATAGGTGTGGCCGGCCGACGCCAGGCCGGCGAACAGCACGCGCATCTACCCGGCCTCCAGCTTGCCCCGCAGGTACTTGCGGTCCGCCTCGCTCCCGGCCAGTTCGAGCGCCTGCCGGTACGCCTGCCTGGCTTCGGCCACCCTGCCGAGCCGCTGCAGCAGATCGGCACGGGCGGCGGGATACGGGTGGTGGGTGCGCAGCAGCGGCTCCCCGGCGAGTTCGTCGAGCAGCGCCAGGCCCGCCTCCGGCCCGTCGCGCATGGCCACCGCCGCGGCCCGGTTCAACGCGACGACCGGCGACGGCGTGAGCTGGAGCAGCACGTCGTAGAGGCCGGCGATCTGCGGCCAGTCGGTGCTCGCCAGGTCGGCGGCCTCGTCGTGCAACGCGGCGATCGCGGCCTGCACGCCGTACGGGCCGGGTGGCCCGCCGGTCAGCGCCACCGGCACCAGCGCGGTGCCTTCGGCGATCATGGCGCCGTCCCAGCGGGTGCGGTCCTGCTCACCGAGCAGCACCGGCTCACCGCCGGTGCCGGTGCGCGCGTCCCGCCGGGCGTGGGTCAGCAGCAGCAACGCCAGCAATCCGGTGACTTCGCGTTCGGCAGGCAGCAGCCGGTGCAGTATCCGGGTCAGCCGGATGGCCTCCTCGGCCAGGTCCAGCCGTTGCAGGTCCGGGCCCGAACTGGCCGCGTACCCCTCGGTGAAGATCGAATACACCACGCCGAGCACCCCCGGCAGGCGCTCCGGCAGTTCTTCCGGACCGGGCACGCGGAACGGGATGCGGGCCTCCCGGATCTTCTTCTTCGCCCGCACGATCCGCTTGGCCATGGTCGCGGACGGGACGAGGAACGCCCGCGCGACCTCGGGGGTGGTCAGGCCCGCCAGGCAGCGCAGGGTCAGCGCCGCCCGGTCCTCGGCGGGCAACGCGGGGTGCGCGCAGGTGAAGAACAACTGCAGCCGCTCGTCCGGCAGTTCGGCGCCGTCGGCCGGTTCGCCGGCCGGGGCCCGGTCGGCCTCCACCTGCAGCACCGCCAGCCGCGTGGCCAGCACCTGGTCGCGGCGCAGCCGGTCGACCGCGCGGCGCCGGGCCGTGGTCATCAGCCAGGCACCGGGTTTCGGCGGCACGCCGTCGACCGGCCACCGCGCCAGGGCGACCTCGATGGCCTCGGAGGTGACCTCCTCGGCCAGGTCGAGGTCGCCGAAGCGGCGGACCAGGGCGGCCAGCAGCCTGCCGTGTTCCTCGCGGAACACGGCCTCGACAGATGACACAGACGACACGGGGTTGACCGGCGCGCCCATCGCCGTCAGCCGAAGTCGGCGACTGGGCGCACCACGATGGAACCGCCGTCGCGGGCGCCGGGGCAGCGCGCCGCCCAGTCCAGCGCGACGTCGAGGTCCGGCACGTCGATGACGTAGAACCCGCCGAGCACCTCACGGGTCTCGGCGAACGGCCCGTCGGTCACCGTGCGCTTGCCCTCGCGGTCGACCCGCACGGTGGTCGCGGTCACCAGGTCGGCCAGCGACTCACCGGAGACCAGGATGCCCGCGTCGCGGACCTCCTTGTCGTAGGCCATCCAGTCGGCGGGGGTGCAGTCGGGCTCGGTCATCTCGGCGGCGGCGTGGATCAGCATCAGGTATTTCACGGTCTCGGCTCCTTGCTCGGTCGTGCTCGTGCCCCCACTACGAACGAGCCGGGCCCGGATGGACAGGCTAGCCGGAGAAATTTCCGACTTTGTTTGCGACCGGGGGCGCCGGGTATCGCCGGGGGTATGTCCCAGGTAATCGTCACCGGTGCCACCGGGAACCTCGGCGTGGCCGTGCTGCGGGCGTTGTCCGCCGAACCGTCGATCCGGTCCGTGCGGGGGCTGGCCCGCCGCGCGCCGGACTGGCAGCAGCCGAAGACGGAGTTCGCCGAAGCCGACATCGCCGCCGACGACCTGGACTTCACCGGCGCCGACGCGGTGGTCCACCTGGCCTGGCAGTTCCAGCCCGCGCGGTCCCCGGAAACGACCTGGCAGGCGAACGTGCTCGGCGCGATCCGGGTGTTCGAAGCCGCCGCGCGGGACGGGGTGACGACGCTGGTCTACAGCTCGTCGGTGGGCACGTACGCGCCGGGGCCGGTGGATCGCCGGGTCGACGAGACCTGGTCGACCCACGGGTGGCCCGGTGCGGCCTACCCGCGGGAGAAGGCGTACCTGGAGCGGTACCTGGACTCGTTCGAGCAGGCCAATCCGTCGATGCGGGTGGTGCGGCTGCGACCGGCGTTCATCTTCCAGCGACCGGCCTCACCCGAACAGCGGCGCATCTTCGCCGGACCGCTCGTGCCGCGGCAGCTCATCCGCCCCGGCCTGCTGCCGTTCGTGCCGGACATCCCCGGCTTGCGGGTCCAGGTGGTCCACGCCGACGACGTGGCCGACGCCGTGCGCCGCGCGCTGCTGCGACCGGTGCGGGGTGCGTTCAACCTCGCGGCCGAACCACCGCTGGACGGCCGGGCCCTCGCTTCGAAACTGGGCAGGCCGCTCGTGCCCGTGCCGCGGCCGGTGGTGCGCTCGATGGTCGCGGCCGCCTTCCGGCTGCACGCGGTACCGGTCGATCCCGGCCTGTTCGACACGGTGGTGCGGTTGCCGCTGATGGACACCGGGCGCGCCGGGGACCAGCTCGGCTGGACCCCGCGGACCGGGGCCTGGGAAGCGGTCGGCGAACTGCTCGCCGGCCTGCACGACAACGACGGTTACCCGACACCGCCGTTGCACGCCGATTGACGGAGGAGAAGGCATGAACAAGGCGAACCCCATCGAGCTCCAGAAGCACCTGGCCGGGGTGGACTACCCGGCCAGCCGCGACGACCTGGTGCAGACGGCGCAGTCGAACGGCGCGGACGAGGGCACGCTCGACCTGCTGCGCAAGCTGCCGGACCGCGAGTACGAGGGACCCAGCGGGGTCAGCAAGGAGCTCGCCGGCGAGAGTTGATTCCGGCCGGACAGCGCCGGGAACGCAGCGCGAGCGACTGCCCCACCTCGGGCGAACGGGCCCAGCGTGTGGGTGACGTGGCCGCGACACCGTGCGTGGCGGGCCGCCGGAAGCGGGCGACCTCGGGTTGTCCGCCCCGGCGAAGCCCCGTACGGTCGGGAGCGAGGTTCAGCCAGGAGCCCAGCCGGGCGGATGCCCGGTCTGCCCGAACGCCACGCCACCCACGGCAGGGAGCAGCTCCGATGAATTTTTCCGTGCACCGTCCCGGTCCGCCGCTGTCCGTTCGCAGCACCTCGCTGACCGACGAGATCGGCCTCCTCGCCCCCAGCGGTGACATCGACATGGCGACCGCGCCGATCCTGGCGGCCGCGTTCACCGACCTGCGGCTCAAGCACGCACCGCGGGCGGTGGTGGTCGACCTCGCCGGGGTGAACTTCCTGGGCAGCGCCGGTCTGTCCTGCCTGGTGCGGGCGCGATCGGAACTGCCGCTGGCGCTGTCCCGGTCGCCCCACGCGGTCCGCCGCGCGCTCGAAGTCGGCGGACTGCGTGAGTACTTCATGACCTACGACACCACTGAAGAAGCGCTGGACGCCCTTCGTCAGCGCTGGGCGGCGAGCGCCGAGCGCAACGCGTAGTAGGCGGGTTTGCGGGAGAAGTCCTCCCACATCACCGTCGCCGCGCCCTCGCCTTCGAAGAACACCGGCACCCACGAGTACTTGTCGGTGAACCCCCAGATGGTGAACGAGTCGCAGCCACGGACGTTGAGGCAGGCGGTCAGCGTGCGCTGGTAGTACTCGGCCTGCTGGGTCAGCTGCGCCTCGGTCGGGACGCCGCTTTCCGGCAGGTCCATGCGCACGTCGAGTTCGGTGATCGCGGTGGCGAGGCCGAGCACGGAGAACCGGGACAGGTTGGCTTCGAGGTCGGCCGGGAAACCGTAGCGGGTGCTCAGGTGCGCCTGTGCGGAGAAACCGTGCACCGGCACGCCCTGCGCGCGCAGCTGCTGGATCAGCGCCAGGTACGCGTCGCTCTTGGCGTTCACGCCTTCCACGCCGTAGTCGTTGAAGAACAACTCCGCGCGGGGATCGGCCTGGTGCGCCCAGCGGAACACGTCGGCGATGATGCCGGGGCCGAGTTCACGCAGCCAGATGTTCTCGGTGGTGCGCAGCGCTCCCGTTTCGGTGAAGATTTCGTTGGCCACGTCCCATTGCTGGATGCGGCCCCGGTAGCGGCTGACCACCGTGCGGACGTGGTCGTGCAGGATCGCCCGCAGTTCCTCCGGGGTGAACTCGCCGTTCTCCAGCCACTCCGGGTTCTGGCTGTGCCACAGCAGCGTGTGCCCGCGCACCACCTGGTGGTTCCGCTTCGCGAACTGCACGATCGCGTCGGCGGCGGCGAAGTCGTACCGGTCGCGTTCGGGGTGCAGGTACTCCCACTTCATCTGGTTCTCCGGGGAGACCGAGCTGAACTCGGCGCCGAGCAGCGCGCGGTACGGCTGGTCGGCGGTGAACGGGTCCGGATAGGGCATCGTCTCGTGGTGCCCGCCACCGGCGACCGCGCTGCCGATGCGGAAGCCCTTCGGCGCCGCCTGCCGGAGGGACTTCGCGTGCACCCCCGGCGGCGCGGCCGAAGCCGTCGCGGACAGCGGAACCACCAGGGCCAGTGCGGTGAACACGGCGGTGACCAAGCGGAGCGGCTTCATCGGCACTCGCTTTCTCGCGACCGAAAGTTTCGAAATCAAACAGGAAAATTTCGGCAAAAAGGTAAGCCGCGAGCGGCGGGCACGTCAAGGGTCAGGGCGCGTCGAGGAACGGCTGGATGGCGGGCAGCAGGACCTCCGTGCGTTCCACCAGGCTGATGTGGGACGCGCCGGGCACGATCAGCAGCTGCGACGCCGGCAGCGGATTGAGGTCACCCAGCACGCCACCGCCGAGCAGCCGGAACAGCTCCACGGTGTGCTCGGGCAGCACGAGGTCGGAGTCGGCGGCGATCAGCTGCACCGGGGCCTTGATCGCCCGGACGGTCTCCGCCGGGACCTGCGGCGTGTGGCGGTCGAGGTCCTTGGTCTTCTCCAGGAACACCGGCCAGTGCGCCGGGTCGGGGTTCTTCGTCAGGTACTCGGTTTCGAACACCGAGCCCGCCAGGTCCTCCGGCTTGAGTTCGTCGATGCCGTCCAGCACCCCGGGGTGGAACCCCGAGTTGTTGTAGGAGACCGCGGCGAGCACCAGCTTGCGCACCTTGTGCGGGTGCCGGACGGCGATCTGCAGCGCCACCGAACTGCCCATGCTGTAACCGAAGAAGTCGGCTTGGGCGACACCGAGCTGGTCCAGCAGCGCCACCGTGTCGTCGGCCATCTGCTCGATCGCCAGCGGCCGGTCGATGTCGGCGGTGTGCCCGTACCCCTGCTGTTCCACCGCGATCACCCGGCGGCCCTGCGCCAGCGCGGGCTTGAGCTTGCCGAAGGAGGTCTCGATGGTGGACAGCGAACCGTGCAGCAGCACCAGCGGCCGCCCCTGCCCCTGGGTCTCGTAGTACATGTTCAGGCCGTTGACCTGCGCGTAGTGGCTTTCCGGCGGCGGGGGACCGGCGGCGGGCTCGCTGTGCCCGCTGTCGGACTGGCAGCCGGCGAGCAGCAGCACGGCGAGCACCGCCGCGGCGGTCGGCCTGAACTTCGGGGTCATCTCGGTCTCCTCCGGTCGCACGGGTGGTCCGCGGTGCACAGGAGTGTCGGGCGAGGACCCGCGGAATCGACGGCGGACCGGAATTTTTCCCCCGGATCGCTCAGGCGTGCCCGCGGGCGAGCGCGATCAGCCGGTCGAGCACGTGGCCACCGCTGACCCGCAGGCCGTTGTGCTCGTACTCGCTGGTCAGCCACGGGCGCAGGCGCGGCAGCAGGCGCGCGGTCCGCTCCGACAGCGCCCGGTCGACGTAGGCGTCCTCGCTGTAGATCGCCGCCGCGGCGGGGACCTCGCACTCGCGCAGGCGGTCGGCGTCGTACAGCCGCGGCCACTCGTGCTCGGCGAGCAACTCGGCGGCTTCGGCCAGCGGCGCCAGGCCGGGGTCGTCGAGCAGGGTCCACGGGTAGACATGCTCCCCGCTGAACAGGGTGATGTCGTCTTCATACGCGGCAGGCCGCACCCGCGCCGCCGACCAGCGGGTGGCGTGCCCGTCGGCGTAACTGGCCTCGTGGATGACCGCGTAGAGCGGGTTGCGCCCGCTGAACGGCAGCGCGGCGGCCACGTCGTGGGCGAACGCCGGTGACGCCGGGTCGCGTTCGATGAGGTGGTGCAGGCGCTCGGCGCCGTCGCTCATGCCGAGCACGCTGCCGGCGTGCCGGAACAGGCGGCTGGTCAGCGGCGCGCCGTTCGGCAGCACGACCTCGCCGGCGTCCAGCCGGGCGTGCAGCGCGCGCACCCGGTCCCGGTCGCCCGGGTACCGCTGGTAGTACCGGCGGTTGCGCTCCAGCACGGTTTCGTAGGTGGCGCGGTAGACCTCGTCCGGGTGCAGGCCGACGGGCGGCAGCCCGCCGGTGATCAGCGCCTCCCGCAGGCCCTGGGGTGCCGACGAGAGGTAGTGCAGCGTGCAGAACCCGCCGAACGACTGGCCGAGCACGCTCCACCGGTCCACCCCGAGCGCGGCGCGGATGAACTCGGCGTCGCGCACGATGGAGTCGGCGCGGAAGTGCTTGAGGTAGTCGGCCTGCTGGCGGGGCGTGCGGCCGGGCAGGGTGCCGACCGGGGTGGACCGCCCGGTGCCGCGCTGGTCGAGCAGGAGCACGCGGTAGTCGGCCAGTGCGCGGGCCAGCCAGCCGGGGGCGACCGGCGAGCCGGTCGGGCGCGGCGCCTCCTGCCCGGGACCGCCCTGCAGGTAGACCAGGAACGGCCGGTCGCGACCGGCCGGATCGGCGACCTCCCTGGCGAACACGGTGATCTGCTCACCGCCGGGGTCGTCGTGGTCCAGCGGGACCTGGAATTCGTGTTCGGTCAGGACCAGTCCGGGGATGTGCACGGTTTCAGCCACGAACCCGATCTTGCCAGCCAGGTGCCGGCCTGGCGTTGCCCGCGCAACCGGACCACCACCAGGACTCCCGGACGATGTGGTTCCCGGTCGGTGAAGAAGGTGCGCAGCGGCCTTCGGTGTTGCCGCCGGGGATCGGGCTGCCGCGGCCGAACCGGCGCCGCAGCGTCCGGCCGAGCACCCTGGCGGTGGTGAGCGACCGGGGGTGGTCGAGCCGCACCAGCACCTGGGTGCGGGCGGTCAGCCGCTCGCGCACCTGCTCACCCCGCCCCTCGATGGCCCAGGTGCCGCCGTCGGTGTGGGCCAGCACCCGTTCCCGCCAGTCCGGCAGCACCGTCCAGTCCGGACCGAGGTAGAAGGCTTCGAACTGGGGGAACGGCACACCCAGCCGGGCACTCAGCTCGGCCGCGAGGGTGGTCTTGCCCGCGCCGGGCGGGCCTGCCACGGCGATCCGCCGCGGCCGGTCGACGGGCATCGGTTCGGTCGCCCCCCAGTACGCGCATGCGGCCGAGCTTATGCCCGTTCCACTATTTGACAATGAAGTTCATGTTCGGCCAACCTGCGTCGGGCGAACGGCGGAGGCGGAGTGGTGATGGGGAGAACCCGGCGGGACGCGGTGTGGGTGGCCGCCGGACTGGGCGTGGTGCTGATCGGCTCGATCGTGCTGGCGATCGGCCTCGGTTCGGCGGTGATCCCGCCCGCCGACACCGCGCGGTACCTGTGGGCGGCGATCACCGGCGACGGCATCAGCGCCGGGGAGTTCACCCGCTACCAGATCATCTGGCAGGTGCGCACCCCACGCGTGCTGCTAGCCGCGGTGGTCGGCGCCGGGCTCGGCGCGGTCGGCGTGGCGATCCAGGCCATGGTGCGCAACGCCCTGGCGGACCCGTTCATCCTCGGCGTCTCGTCCGGCGCGTCGGTGGGCGCGGTCGCGGTGACCTCCTTCGGGGCGCTCGGGGCGTTCGGCATCTACGCGGTGTCGATCGGGGCGTTCCTCGGTTCACTGCTGGCTTCGGTGCTGGTCTACGCCGCCGCCCGCTCGCGTGCCGGGATCACGCCGTTGCGGCTGGTGCTGACCGGGGTCGCGCTGGCGTTCGGGTTCGAGGCCGTGATGAGCCTGATCATCTACTTCGCCCCGGACAGCGAGGCCACCAGCACGGTGCTGTATTGGACGATGGGCAGTTTCGGTGGCGCCACCTGGGGTTCGCTGCCGGTGGTGGCGGTCGCCGTGGTCGCCGGGGTGGTGGTGCTGCGCCGGTACGCCCGCAGCCTGGACGTGCTCTCCCTCGGCGACGAGACCGCGGCCAGCCTCGGGGTGCGCACGGAATCGGTGCGGCGCGGGCTCTTCGTGCTGACCGCGGTGGTGACCGGCGCGATGGTCGCGGTCAGCGGTGCGATCGGCTTCGTCGGCCTGGTGATCCCGCACCTGGTGCGCATCGTGTTCGGCGCCTCGCACGCGCGGGTGCTGCTGATCGCCCCGCCGGCCGGCGCGATCTTCATGGTCTGGGTGGACCTCGCCGCGCGCACCGTGGTCGCGCCGCGGGAACTGCCGCTTGGGGTGATCACCGCGGTGATCGGCGTGCCGGTGTTCATCACCCTGATGCGCCGCCGCGGCTACCTGTTCGGAGGGCGCTGAGGTGGAACTCCGCTTCGATGGCGTTTCCGTGGTGCTCAACGGGAAGACCCTGGTCGACCGGCTGAGTCTGGAGGCCGGTTCCGGGCAGGTCGTCGGGCTCGTCGGCCCGAACGGCTCGGGCAAGTCGACCGCGTTGCGCTGCGTGTACGGCGCGCTCGCCCCGCACGGCGGCACGGTCTGGCTGGGCGAGGACGACCTCGCCGCGCTCGGCACCCGCCGCGCCGCCCGGGCGATCGCCGCGCTGACCCAGGAAAGCAGCAGCGAATTCGACTTCACCGTCACCGAACTCGTGGAACTGGGCCGGTTCCCGCACCTGAACGGCAATCGTGCGCTCACCGCGCGGGAGCGGGAACTGTGCCGGGACGCGATGGACCGGCTCGACGTCGCGCACCTGGCCGGCCGCGGGGTGCTCTCGCTGTCCGGCGGGGAACGCCAGCGCGTGCTCATCGCACGGGCACTGGTGCAGGAACCCGCCGTGCTGGTGCTCGACGAACCGACCAACCACCTCGACGTGCGGCACCAGATCGAGCTGCTGTCGATGCTGCGCACGCTCGGCCTGACCGTGCTCGTGGTGCTGCACGACCTCAACCTCGCGGCCGCGGTGTGCGACCGGATCGGTGTGCTGTCCGCCGGATCGCTGGTCCGCGCGGGCACCCCGGCCGAGGTGCTCACCGCCGGCCTCGTGCGCGAGGTGTTCGGCGTCGAGGTGACCGTGGTGGACCACCCGCTCACCGGCGACCCCCAGCTGCTCTACGCCCTCACCGACAGAAGGAGTCCGGTATGAACAAGGCGGTTCCCGCGCTGGCCGCGGTGGTGCTGCTGACCGCGGCCTGCGGTGCCCAGGTCGAAGGCACCGCGCCGGGTGCGCAGGAGGTGGTGGTCAAGCGGTGCGGCGAGGAGGTGCGCTACACCGAACCGAAGCGCTCGGTGGTCTACGAAGCCGGTAGCGCCGACAAGATGTTCGCCCTCGGCCTGACCGAGCACGTGCACGGGTACGTGATGCCGCCGGCGAACCCGCCGGTGTCGCAGTCGCCGTACGCCGCGGAGTACGCGAAGGTGCAGTTCCTCGGCGACGACCTGCTCAACCGGGAACTCGTGGTCGACGCGAAAGCCGATTTCGTGGTGGCGGGCTGGAACTCCGGTTTCAGCGACCAGCGCGGCATCACCCCGGCGATCCTGGACGGCCTCGGCATCCAGAGCTTCATGCACACCGAATCGTGCTTCAACTACCCGAACTTCCCGGAGAAGGTGACGCCGTTCGAAGGGCTGTACACGGACCTGACGCGACTGGGGCAGATCTTCGGCGTCTCCGAGCGGGCGGAACAACTCGTCGCCGACTACCAGCGCCGGGTGGACCAGGTGGCCGCCGCGGCCCCCAAGGGCGACCCGGTCAAGGTCTTCCTCTACGACTCGGGCACCGACCAGGCGTCGACGGCGGGGAACCAGGTGCCGCCGAACGACATCATCCGCTTCGCCGGTGGCCGCAACATCTTCGACGGCGTCGACGCCCGCTGGACCAAGGTCGGCTGGGAAGCCGTGGTCGACGCCCAGCCGGAGGTGGTGATCATCCTCGACTACGGCGACAAGCCGGCGCAGGAGAAGATCGAATTCCTCAAGTCGTCCCCGGCGACAGCGCAGCTGCCCGCCGTGGTGCACAACCGGTTCTACGTGTTGAACTACAACGAGGGCATCAGCAGCCCGCGCAACATCGACGGTCTCGAGGGCTTCGCGAAGTACCTGCGGGAACTACCGCGTTAGGCCGGGCCGCCGCCGTAGCCGATTTTGTTGCCGTCGGGGTCGCGGTAGGTGATCTTGCGCACGCCGTTGTCATAGGTTTCGCGCTGAAACGGCTCCAGGCCGCGTTCGGTGATGCCGTTCACGGTGGCGTCAAGGTCCTCGAGGAACAACGTGGTGAGCGCGTGACCGGCGTGCTCCGGGCGCAGTTCGATGTAGACGGAGCGGTGCTCCTCGATCTCCCAGACGGCCTCGATGTCGTTCGGGAAGAACGTCGGCGGTGTCCCGAACAGCCGCTCGTACCAGGCCAGCGCCGCGGGGAAGTCGGAAACCGAGATGCCCGCATACAGGTGGGTGCCCATGGCGGGAGCCTAGATCCAGGCGACCGTGCACCGCCACGGCACGGTGACCTGGTCGGTGCGCACCTCGCCACCGGCCAGGCGCAGCCGCGCCAGGGTGTCCGGTGGTGGCTCGGGCGAACGTCCAGTTTCAGCGCGCCGCAGCAGCCGCCGATCCACCGGGGCACTCGCCCCGAACGGCCGGGGCGGCGTTGCGCTACCACGGCGGGCACCAGCACTTCGGCTACTGCGAACAGCCCCCGTGGCGGGCGGATTCGGCCCGGTGCACGCCGACGCGATCAACGAACGCGGTGACGTGCTCGGGACCGCCTCGCGCGAAACCCGGTCGGAAGCCGTGACCACCCCGCTGGCCACCCCGCCCGGCTACCAGCTGACCGGCGCCGGGTCGCTCCGCGGCGGCATCGTGGCCGGCTACACGCGGGCCCTCGCCACATACGCCGACCTCGTCAACACCGGTGGCCAGGTGATCGGCCGGGACGAAAAGCACGCATCCGCCGTGTGGCAGCTCACCAAATTCGTCGACGCCTTCCCGGCCAACGGAATCCCGACGCGTGTCTTCGAGGACGGCAGCGTGCCGGTGGCGGTGGTTCTGTGTGTGGCGCGTCGCCTGCACCGGAACCTAGGACAGCATGCCGCCGTCGACGCGGAGCACCGTGCCGGTCACGTAGGAGGCCCGCTCGCTGAGCAGCCACGCCGCCGCCTCGGCGATCTCGGCCGGGTCGGCGGCGCGGCCCAGCGGGGTCCCGGCGTTGAGCCGGTCGATGACCCCGGGGGACGCGTCGTCCCAGCTGCGCAGCATTTCGGTGAGCGTGGTGCCGGGCGCGATCGCGTTGACGCGGATGCCCTCCGGGCCGTAGGTGGCCGCGGCCGACGCGGTCAGGCTGTTCACCCCGCGCTTGGCCGCGCCGTACGACGGCAGTTCCGGGTTCGCCATCAGGCTGCCGACGCTGGAGTTGTTCACGATGGCGCCGGTGCCCGCGGTCGCCCGGATCGCGTCGATTTCGGCGACCATGGCCACCCAGGTGCCCTTGAGGTTGACCGTGTAGACGTGGTCGAACTCGGCTTCGGCGGTCCGGTCCATCGGGCCGGGCGGGGGATTGGTGGCGGCGTTGTTGAAGGCCACGTCGAGCCGGCCGTACAACTGGACCGCGTGCTGCACGGCGGCCCGGATGCCGTCCGGGTCGGCGAGGTCGCACACCACGTGATCGGCGGTGCCGCCCGCCGCGCGGATCTCTCCGGTGACGGCCTTGAGCTGGGCTTCGGTCCGGGAGGCGAGCAGCACCCTGGCGCCTTCGCGGGCGAACAGCCGGGCCGCGGCGGCACCGATGCCGCGGCCGGCGCCGGTGACGAAGGCGACCTTGTTCTCGAGCAGTCGTTGGGTCATGCCGTCGAGCCTGCGTCCGGCCGCCCGCGGTAACCAGGCATCGGCGGTACCTGGCTGAGCGCGGGTCGTCCCGCGCACACTGGGGGCGTGGACCGCAGAGAACTCGCCGGCTTCCTCCGCAGCAGGCGGGAACGCATCACACCCGCCGACGCCGGCCTGCCCGCCGGGCGGCGACGCCGGACGCCGGGGCTGCGCCGCGAGGAGGTCGCGCAGCTGGCGTTCATCTCGGCCGAGTACTACACGCGGCTGGAGCAGGCCAAGGCACCGCGGCCGTCGCGGGAGGTGCTGGCCGGGCTCAGCCGTGCGCTGCGCCTGTCCGATGTGGAACGCGACCACCTCCACCACCTCGCCGGAGCGCCACCCGGTCCGCCACCGGGGCCCTCGCGTGAGGTGCGGCCGAGCATCCTGGCGCTGCTGGACCGGTTGCCGCAGGCGGCCGCGTTGGTGCTGTCGGCCACCTACGAGGTGATCGCGTGGAATCCGCTGGCGGCGGCGTTGATGGAGGACTTCTCGGCGTTGCCGCGGCGGCAGCGCAACCTGGTGCGACGCGCTTTCCTCGGCGAACGGGGGCTCTACGGCCTGGCCGGCGCCAGCGAGTTCGCGCCGAGCGCCGCCCGGCACCTGCGTGCCACCGCCGCGCGGTATCCCGACGACCCCGAACTGGCCGAGCTGATCACCGAACTGCTCGACGGCAGCGAAGAGTTCGCCCGGCTGTGGGCGTCGCACGACGTGAGCACGAGACCCGAGCTGTGCAAGACCTTCCAGCACCCGCAGGTCGGCCCGATCACCGTCACCTGCGACGTGCTCGACATCGCCGACCGTGATCAACGCGTGGTCCTCTACACGGCCGAACCGGGATCGCGCTCGGACGAGGCGATGCGCTTGCTTTCCGTGATCGGCACCCAGCGCCTGGACGTCCCTGGCTAGCCGATTCCGCTGGGTGACGCGGGCCGGTCGCGGATCGTGACGCGGTAACACCGCGCCGGGCGGCGGCGACTACGGCCCTGAGGGGACGGACTGCGAGGCGTGCCAATGGATCGGGATTGCGGTGCGGTGGACCGGCTGCTGGCGGCCTGGCGAGCGGAGATCGACAGCGTGCCCCTGCCGGAACTGGTGTCGACGGAACAGGCGCTGGCGATCCTCGCCACGCGCGGCTGCCCCGGCCGCCCGGACCGGGGCAGGCGCTCGGCCTGGATGCGCGCGCGCCTGAGGTGCCGCCCACCGGCCTCCCTCAGCCGGCCCCGCCCCACCCGTGACCCGCGGTGACTTTCCGTCCACCCGGTCGCGCGGGCATTATGAACGCATGTTCACAAACATCGTCAACACCGCTCAGGCGGAGGCGTGGAACGGCTACGAGGGTGAGCACTGGGCCGCGCACGACGACCGCTTCGACGCGGTCAACGGCGGGTTCAACGCGTTCGTGCTGGACGCCGCGGGCGTCGGCGAACGGGACCGGGTGCTCGACATCGGCTGCGGCAACGGCCAGCTGACCCGGCAGGCGGCACAACGGGCGCACCTCGGCCGGGTGTCCGGGGTGGACCTTTCCGGCCCGATGCTGGCCACCGCCCGCGCCAGGGCGGCGGGCGAACGGCTGGGCAACCTGAGCTTCGAACAGGGTGACGCGCAGGTGCACCCGTTCGAACCGGGGTCGTTCGATGTGGCGATCTCCCGGTTCGGCGTGATGTTCTTCGCCGATCCGGTGGCCGCCTTCGCGAACGTCCACCGGGCGCTCGCGTCGCCGGGACGGCTGGCGTTCCTCTGCATGACCGAACTCGACGGTACCGACCTCGGCCGCGTTTTCGCCGCGATGGAACCGTTCCTGCCCCGGCCGACCGGCGCGGACGGCACCGGGCCCACGTCGTTCGCCGATCCCGCACGCAGCCGGGAGGTGTTGTCGGCGGCCGGTTTCACCGGGACGACCTGCACGCGGGTGGAAGCGGACCAGGTGTGGGGGCGGGATGTCGCGGAGGCGGCGGCGTTCATGGCCGGCTGGGGCCCGGTCAAGCACCACTTGGGACTGGTCGACGCCGAAACCGCGGCCCGTGCCAGGGAGGCGCTCACCACCGCACTGGGTGCGTTCGCCCAGCCCGGCGCCGTCCGGTTGCGAGGCACGGCGTGGCTGGTCACGGCGGCGAAATCCTGATGTCACCGCGGAAAGCGGCGGCTCTGCCGGACGGGCGGTCGCTGCGCGAGCACCTGGTCGACACGGCGAAGCAGCTGATCTCCGCCCACGGCACCGCCGGACTCACCGTGCGCGCGATCGCACGGGAGGCGGGCGTCGCGGATGGGGTGCTGTACAACCACTTCGCCGACAAGGAGGAATTGCTGGCGAACGCGTTGCGCGCCTATGTCCGTGCGGTGGAAGCGGAACTCGGCGAACTGCCCGAGGCCGGTTCGGGCACCGTCGAGGCGAACCTGCGGGCGCACCTGGACCACGGGCTGGCGCTGCACCGGGCGATCCTGCCCGCGTTCACCGGTCTGCTCGCCCAGCCCGCGGTCCTCGCCCGGTTCGGTGAACTCGGCGGCCGCGGGGAGGACTGGCGTGACCGCCTGCGCGACTACCTGCGGGCGGAACGGTCCCTGGGCAGGCTGGCCGCCGGCGCGCGGGTCGACGCGGCGGCGGCGATGCTCGTCGGTGTGTGCCACGAAACCGTGCTGTCGGCGCTCCTCCCGCACACGGCCCCGGCCGAGGTGCCCGCCGTCGACGACGTGATCGCCGTGGTGCTCGCCGGCCTCACTGGCTGAGCGCCAGCGACGCGACCACGGGCGCCAGGTACAGCAGCGGTGCCGGGATGTGCGCGAAGGAACGCGCGCGGATGATCGTGACCACCGCGCCGGTGAAGTACAGCACCAGCCCGATCGCCGCCGCCAGCCCGATCCACGGCACGAACAAGCCGGCGACCAGGCCGAGCGCACCCGCCGCCTTCGCCGTGCCGAGCCACGGCCACCACGACCGGGGCACGCCGTACTCGGCCAGCGGCTCCACCACGAACTTCAGGCGGGCGAAGATCGCGAACGCCGAGAACGCGACGAACGCGGCGGCGAACCCGGTGACGACGACGTAGGTGACAGACATCGGAACTCCTCAGCGGTAATGGCAGAACACCACGTCGACCCGCCGTCACCCGCCGATGTGACCGCCCCGGGAGTGGTTCGGGTCACTCCGCCCCGAGGACGGCGAAGCGGTTCCGGCTGCGGTGCAGCAGGTCCACCTGGTGGGCGCGTTCGCTGATGCGGTGGCCGTCACGCGGGTAGACGGCGAACTCGTGCGGGACGCCGTGGTGGCGCAGGGCGCGGTGGAAGTGGATGGCCTGGCTGAGCGGGACGCCGGTGTCGGCCTCGCCGTGCACGATCAGGATCGGCGTGGACACCTGGGCGGCGTGCGTGACCGGGCTGAGGGCGGTGTGCGAGCCCGGCCCGCCAGACGGTGCCGCCGCCGAGGCCGCCTTCCAGCACCCCCTCCCCCCCGGTGCCCACCAGCATGCCCCGGTCGCTGATGCCGGCCCCCATCAGCGCCGCCCGGAACCGGCCGGTCTGCGTGACGGCACACGCGCCGGCGAAGCCGCCGTGGCTCCAGCCGCCGATGCCCAGCCGGTCCGGATCGGCGACGCCTTCCTCGACGAGCAGGTCGATGCCGGTGAGCACGCCGGTCCATTCACCGCAACCCACCGCACCCGCCACCGAAGCCGCGAACTCGTGCCCGTGCCCCAGGCCGCCACGCGCGTTCGGCAGGAACACGGCGTGCCCCGCGGCCGCCAGCCACTGCCCGGACGGGAACCAGTTCAGGGGAACGAATCCGCGTACCGGTCGTCCGGGCCACCGTGCACGAGGGTGACGAGGGAGAACGGGCCGTCGTCACGCGTGCGGCCCGGCGGCAGGATCAGCAACCCGTCGAGGTCGCAGCCGCCGGACCGGTAGGCGAGTCGTTCCTGCGTGCCCCAGGTGACCCGCGCAGTTCCGGGCGGGTGTCGGTGAGCTGCCGCCACGGGCCCGCCACCGGGCCGGTGTGCACGCCCGGTGGTTCGTACGCGGTGCTCACCAGCGCCGCCACCACCTCACCCGAGTCGCTCGCGCTGAGCGCCGACACCTTGCCCGTCATCGTGCGCACCCGCTGGAAACCGTGGTCGTCCAGGCGGTACAACGCGGTGTCGAGGCCGTCGGCGAACAATGCGAGCGGACCGGCACCCGAGGCCGCCAGTTCGATCGGGCAGCACGGCATTCCGGCGGTGAGGTTGCGGTGCTCCGCGTCGAACACCGCGAGCCCGCCGATCAGCCCCGGTCCGGTGGTGGCCAGGTACAGCACGCGCCAGCCGCCGGCGCTGTGCCACCACACCGGCGAATGCACCAGCAATTCGGTCTCGCCCAGGTGCCGTTCGGTGACGGGTGCACGGGATCCCGTTCCGGGCTCGCCCGCGTGAGCACGGCGAGCAGGTCGTCCGGCCGTCGCGCGATTTCGATGACGTGACGGCCACCCAGTACGGCCGAGGAGTGACCCGGGAGGCGCAGTCCGTTCCCCGGACGCGGTTCGGTCCAGGCCACGGGGTCCGAGTGGTCCGGTTCCGGCCGGGGCACCACCACCACTTCGCCCGAACGAGCGGCACGCAGTCACCCGTCAGCGCCTCGATTTCCCCGGTGCGGGAAAATCCGTTCCACACCTTGATACAGCCAGCGCGAATCCGGCTTCGCGCCCCGTGCGCTCAGCTGCCGCGGAGAATCGCCGTCGGTCACCCACAACGCCCCGTCGACCAGGTAAGCGACCCAGCGCCCGTCCGGGGAAACGCGTGATTCGGTGGGTTGCACGGCGTCGATGACGAGTTCCGCGGCCAGCATTCCCATTGTGCGAACACCATCCGGCTTCGAGAATGGCTGCCATGACGCACTGGACCCCGAACTACGGCGATCCCTTCGAACCGGTGCCCTACCGGCCCGCCCGCCCACCGGCGGACGAATCGCTGGCCACCGCGGCCGACCTGCGCCGCCGCATGGACACCCGCCGCACCGTGCGGGCGTTTTCCACCGACCCGGTACCGGAACAGGCGGTGCTGGACGCGATCGCGGTCGCCGCCACCGCGCCCAGCGGTGCCCACCAGCAACCCTGGACCTTCGTGCTGGTCAGCGATCCCGAGGTCAAGCAGCGCATCCGCGAGGCGGCCGAGGAGGAGGAACGCCTGTCCTACGAAGGCAGGCTGGGGGAGGAGTGGCTCTCGGCGCTGCGCCCGCTGGGCACCGACGCGGTCAAGGCCCACCTGACCGACGCGCCCTACCTCATCGTGGTCTTCCAGCAGCGGTTCTACCTCGACGAGCACGGCGACACGCACAAGCACTACTACGTCGACGAATCGGTGGGCATCGCGGTCGGCATGCTGCTGACCGCGCTGCACCTGTCCGGCCTGGCGGCGCTGACGCACACCCCGTCGCCGATGCGGTTCCTCGGCGAGCTGCTCCAGCGACCGCGCAACGAGAAGGCGTTCGCGGTCATCCCGGTCGGGTATCCGGCGGACGACTGCGTGGTGCCGAACCTGGTGCGCAAATCGCTGGACCAGGTGCTCGTGCGCCGCTGAGCGTCAGCGCGCCTGCTGCGGCCACTGCTGCGGGTGCGGCTGCGGCCCCGGCATCGGCGCCGGGACCGGGCGCGGACGGGAGTTCACCGCGGCCGCGGCGACCAGGCAGCCGACCCCGGTCAGCGCCAGCATGAGCTGCAGCGCGTAGTGGTCCGCGTCCAGCCGGAGAAAGGTGTCGGTGCTCTTGGTGGTGTGGCACTCCACCCAGCCGACGGAGTTGGGCGGCTTGCAGGTCCACTCCATCATGCCGGCCAGCCGGGCTTCGTCCGACATCACCGCGCTCACGCCGAAAGCCGAAGCGAGGAACAGGAAACCGAGGATCAGGAAGGTGAGCTTCACCGGCGCCAGCGTCCGGGTGCCGCTTTCACCCCGCTTTCACCTGTGGGTCGATCGCACCCTGGGCGAACCCGCCCGCCCGTTCTAGGTTGGAAGTTGTCGAACTGATCTCCCTTTTACGGGAAACGGCAACTGCGGGGAGCTGGGATGAACGGGAAACTGCGGCGGTTCGCGGTGGTGCTGGCCTGCGGCATCGGCGGATTCGGGCTGGCGGCGGGCACCGCCCAGGCGGCCGGGTACGTGCCGGTGCCGGGCGACTACGAATACGACACCAGCCGGGGCGCCTGGCACGACTACTGCACCTGGTCGCCGGACATGCCGGTCGTGCCGCCGTGGGGCCAGGTCGACTTCCGCGGCCCGTGCGCGCACCACGACATGTGCGAGGAAGCCGGTGGCGCCAACACCCTGCGCTGCGACCGGTTGTTCTTCGACAAGATGCACCAGCAGTGCGAGCACACCTTCGGCGCCGGCCCGGCCCGCGGCCCGTGCGACTTCATCGCCGACACCTACTACAACGTCGTCCGCAACACCGGGGACCCCGCCTAAGCTCGGTCCCGTGATCGGTGTGCGGCGCAGCTACGACCGGGTCGCGGGAAAGTACGCGGCGGAACTGAGCGGCGAGCTGGCGGGCAAGCCGCTCGACCGCGCCGTGCTCGATGCGTTCACCGAGCTGACCGGCGGTGGTGTCGTGGCCGATGTGGGGTGCGGGCCCGGCCACGTCGCCGCCGCGCTCACCGCGCACGGCACCCGGGTCGTGGCCGCCGACCTGTCGACCGGCATGTGCGCCCAAGCGCGGCGGCACGCGCCCGTCTGCGCGGCCGACATGACCGCGCTGCCGTACCGGACGGCCGCGCTCGCCGGGATCGTCTGCCTGTACGCGGTGATCCACCTGGACGCTCCCGGTCGCGCGAGGGCCTACCGGGAGTTCTCCAGGGTGCTCCGCCCCGGTGGGCACGCGCTGATCTCCGGGCACACCGAGGATGCCGAAATCCGGCCCGGTGGCAGCCGGACGCTGACCGAGTGGTGGGGCGAAAGCGTCGGGCTGACCTTCTACTTCCTCGATCCAGAACGGGAAATCGCCGCGCTCGAAGACGCCGGCCTGACGCTGTCGGCCCGGCTGGACCGCGCGCCGCACCCCGGGGCCGAGCACGCGAGCGCGCGTTGTTATTTGCTGGTGCGGAAATCCGCGTAGGCGCGGGCGCTGCCGCCGATTTCTCCCAGACCCGTGAGATTACGAACCGTTTGCGCTACGGTACTCGCTGCTGACATCGCGCCGGCCGCGATGTGACCTCCGTCCCCCGCCGTTGTGGAGCCGCGCACATGCCGTCCTGCCCCGGGCTCGCCCGAATGCTCATCGCCCGGTACGGCGGTCACCGCCGGGGCGCGGACGTGGCGCGGATTCCGGCGATCGCCTAGCCGACTGGTGGCCCGTGACCGGTCGACCGTGAGGAATCCATGGAATACCCCCTGTTGACGACAGGTTTGCTCTGCCTGCTGTTGCTCTGCCTCGTGCTCGCCGTGCTGCTCGTCCGCCAGCGCCGCGTCACGGTCAACCTCGGCCGGTACCGCGACGCCGCGGTCGCCGAGCTGACCGCCCGTGAGCACGAGGAACGGCACCTGATCGAAGTCCGGCTGCCCGCGCTGGCGGAATCGCTGGCCAACCCGTCGGTGACCGTGCCGGGCCCGTTGCGCGACACCGGCGCCGGCGACCCCCACCGCGGCGTGCTCGAGACGATCACCGAACTGCTCGGCCAGACCCGCCGCCAGGCCGCCGAATCCGCCGCCGCGACGCTGCGGGCGATGATGCGCACGGTGCAGAACCTCGCCGGTGAGCAGCAGGTGCTGATCTCGGAGATGGAGGTCCGCCACGACGACCCGGCGGTGCTCGACGGCCTGCTCGGCCTCGACCACGCCAACGCCCAGCTCGGCCGCCGCGCCCAGGCCACCGCGGTGCTCTGCGGTTCGTGGCCCGGCCTGCAGCGCTCGGCCGCCACGCTGACCGACGTGGTCCGCGGCGCCACCGGCCGCATCCGCGACTACGCCCGCGTGCAGATCCCCGCCCCCTCGGACACCGCGGTGATCAGCCAGGCGGTGGAACCGGTGGTGCTCGCGGTGGCCGAACTGCTGGACAACGGCGCCCGCCACTCCCAGCCCGGTTCACCGGTGCAGGTCACCTTCCAGCAGGCGCACAACGGGCTCGCCATCATCATCGACGACGCGGGTGTCGGCATGACCGTGGAAGCCGTGCAGCGCGCCGCGTGGCTGCTCGACGGGCACGGCGGCCAGGACATCGCCGCGCTCGGCGTGCCGCCGCGCATCGGGTTCGCGGTGATCGGCGCGCTCGCCAGCCGGTACGGGTTCCGGGTCTCGGTGGACACCCGCTCGCCCTACGGCGGGGTGCGCGCGGTGCTGTTCCTGCCCACCGAACTGCTCACGCGGATCACCACGCCCGCCACCGCCCCGGCTCCCGAGCCCGCTCCGGTCCCCGCGCCCGCCGCGGTCACCCCGAGCCCGACGCCCCGGCCCAGGCCGGAACCGGCCGCCCCGGCGCCGGTGAACACGGACCTGGGCACCACCGCGCACGGCCTGCCCCGGCGCCGCCGCCGCAGCGCGGCCGCGACCCGCCCGGCCACCCCCGCCGCCGCCCCGGTCGCGCAGGCCGCGCCGCCGCCGTCCGCATCGTCCGCGCCCTCCACGAACTCGGTCGCCACCGCCGCGGCCTGGCAACGCGGCACCCGCCGCGGCCGTGCCAATTCCGCCGACGCAGAAAGGGAATCCCAGTGAGCTTGAACAGCACGGACGCGACCACCAACCGGCTCGGCTGGATGCTCGACCAAGCACTCCAGATGCCGGAAACGCTCTACGCCGTGCTGCTCTCCGCCGACGGGTTGCTGATGGCCCACTCCAAGGGCATCGACCGGGACGACGCCGAGCGCACCGCCGCCGCGGTCTCCGGCCTGCAGTCGCTGGCGCGCGCCACCGGCGAATTCTGCCGCCAGCAACCGGAGAAGTGGCGGCAGACGCTGATCGAGTTCGACGGCGGTTTCGTTTTCCTCACCGCCGCCGGCCAGGGCGCCTACGTCGCGGTGTCCACCACCGGCCGCGTCGACGTCGAAGGCGTTTCCTCCCGCATGCAGGAACTGGTGCAGCGGCTCGGTCAGGAACTGACCGCCCCGCCGCGCTTCCCGTCCGCAGGCGGCAGTCCGGCATGACCCGGAACCGGCGCGAGCAGGCACTGGTGCGGCCCCACGTGGTCACCGAAGGTCGCGCCCACCCGACCCGCAACACCCTCGACGTGGCCACCGTGGTGCTCGCCACCTGGGCGCCGGTGGTCGGGCTGAGCCCGGAGAAGCGGCGGGTGATGGAACTGTGCCGCGGTGGCGCGCTGGCCGTCGCCGAGGTGGCCGCCCACCTGAACCTGCCGACGAGCGTGACCAAGGTGCTGCTGTCCGACCTGCTCGACTCCGGGCACATCGAAGCCCGCGCCGCCGTGCGCCAGGCCGACATCCCCGACCACCAACTCCTGCAGAAGGTACTCGATGGCCTCCGTGCTCTCACCTGACGGATACGTCCCCGCCACCGTCCGGACCTCGGTCAAGATCCTGGTCGTCGGGCCGTTCGCGGTCGGCAAGACCACCTTCGTCGGCACCCTGTCCGAGATCCGCCCGCTGCGCACCGAGGAGACCATGACGCAGGCGGGTGCGGTGGTCGACGACCTGTCCGGGGTCCGCGGCAAGGACACCACCACCGTCGCGATGGACTTCGGCAGGCTCACCCTCGGCGGCGACGTGGTGCTCTACCTGTTCGGCGCGCCGGGGCAGCAGCGGTTCACGCAGATGTGGAAGGACCTCGCCTACGGCGCCCTCGGCGCGCTGGTGCTGGTGGACCCCACCCGGCTCGAGGAGTCCTTCGACGTGATGGGCCTGCTCGAAGAACTGGGCCTGCCGTACGCGGTGGCCGTCAACGAATTCGACGGCGCACCGCGGTTCCCCGAAGAAGAGCTCCGCGAAGCACTCGACCTGCTTCCGGAAACCCGCCTGGTCAGCTGCGACGCCCGCGACCGCGGGTCGTCCGCGCAGGCACTGATCAGCCTCGTCGACTACCTCTTCCACCCCCGCCAGGAGCTTTCGTGACCTCTCCCGCCGCCGGACCGCCACCCGGCTGTCCCGCGCACGCCGAGCGCGCCCGCCTCTACGACGAGGAGTTCGCCCGCGACCCCGCCGGGGTCTACGCCAGGATGCGGGCCGCGCACGGGCCGATCGCCCCGGTCGAACTGGCGCCCGGGGTGAACGCCAGCCTGGTCATCGGCTACGAAGCCGCGCTGGAGGTGCTGCGCGCGCCGTCGACCTTCCCCCGCGACCCCCGGCGCTGGCAGCAGAACCAGCCCGAGGACAGCCCGGTCATGCCGATGATGGGTTACCGGCCCAACTGCCTGTTCACCGACGGCGCGGTGCACGCCCGCCTGCGCAGCGCGGTCACCGGCAGCCTCTCGCGGGTGAACCCGCACGCCCTGCGCGACTACGTCGAGAAGACCGCGCGCGAGCTGATCTCCCGGTTCTCCGCCGGCGGCCGGGCGGACCTGCTCAGCGACTACGCCACCACGTTGTCGCTGCAGGTGTTCAACCACCTCTTCGGCTGCCCGCCCGCCCTGGGCGACCGGCTGGTGGCCGGGATGCGCGGCATCTTCGACATGGTCGACCCCGAGCGCGCCAACGCCGAGCTGACCGCGAGCATGCTGGAACTGCTGGCGCTCAAGCGCAAGCAGCCCGGCCAGGACGTGCCGTCGTGGATGATGGCGCACCCGGCGCGGCTGACCGACGAGGAACTGCTGCACCAGCTGGTGCTGCTGATGGGCGCGGGCACCGAGCCGCAGCAGAACCTGATCGCCAACGGCATCCGCCTGCTGCTGGTCGACGACCGCTTCGCCGGCGACCTGGCCGGGGGCAGCCTGCACGTGGAGGACGCGCTCGAGGAGATCCTCTGGGGCGACCCGCCGATGGCGAACTACTCGGCCGGGTACCCGTGGCCCGCGGTGGACCTCCTCGGCACCCACCTGCCCGCCGCCGAACCGGTGGTGATCAGCTTCGCCGCCGCCAACACCGATCCCGCGCTGCGCGCCGAGCAGCGCGTCGGCAACCGCGCCCACATCGCCTGGGGCGCCGGGGTGCATTCGTGCCCCGCGCAGGGCCCGGCCCGGCTGATCGCCACCACGGCCATCGAAACCCTGCTCGACGCGCTGCCCGACCTGCGCCTGGCCGTGCCGGAGGACCAGCTCCGCTGGCGCCCCGGCCCGTTCCACCGGGCACTGGCCTCGCTGCCCGTGCTGTTCACCCCCGTCGTGCCGAAGTCCGCAACCGCCGAACCGACTGGAGAGCACCGTTGGAATCCGCACCCAGCCCCTTCGTCCTCGACCCCACCGGCCGCGACATCCACGCCGAGAACGCCGAACTCCGCGCCCGGGGCGCCGCGACGCTGGTGGAACTCCCTGGCCAGGTGGTGGCGTGGTCAGTAACCGACCCCGAACTGCTCAAGCGGCTGCTGAGCGACCCGAAGGTGTCGAAGGACCCCCGGCAGCACTGGGCGGCTTGGCGGGAGGGCACCGTGCCCGCGGACTGGCCGCTGATGATCTGGGTCGCCGTGCAGAACATGTTCACCGCCTACGGGGGTGAGCACCGGCGCCTGCGGTCGCTGGTGTCGAAGGCGTTCACCTACCGCCGCACCGAGGCCCTGCGGCCGTGGGTCGAGGAGATCACCCACGGCCTGCTCGACCGGCTCGACGGCATGTCCGGCACGGTGGACCTGCGTGAGAACTTCGCCTACCCGCTGCCGATCGAGGTGATCTGCCAGCTGTTCGGCGTGCCCGACGAGCACCGGCCCGACCTGCGCAAGGTGGTCGACGGGGTGTTCAACACCACCGCCACCCCCGAAGAGGCGGCGGCCAACGGCGAGCAGCTGTACCGGATCCTCGGTGAACTGGTCGCCACCCGGCGCGCGGAGCCCGGCGACGACCTCGCCAGCGGCCTGATCGCCGCCCGCGACGAGGACGGTTCCGCGTTGCAGGAGGCGGAGCTGGTCGACACGCTGATCCTGATGATCTCGGCCGGGCACGAGACCACGGTCAACCTGCTCGACCACGCGATCACCGCGCTGCTGACCCATCCCGCGCAGCTGCGCCAGGTGCTCGGCGGCGAGTACACCTGGGGCGACGTGATCGACGAAACCCTGCGCTGGCAGGCACCCGTGGCACACCTGCCGCTGCGCTACGCCGTGGACGACATCGTTGTCAGCGAGACGCTGACGATCAAGGCGGGCGAAGCGATCCTGGCTTCCTACGCCGCCGCGGGCCGGGCCCCGGAGACCGCGGGTGAGAACGCCGACGAGTTCGACCTGTCACGGCCGAACAAGAACCACCTCTCCTTCGGTCACGGCGTGCACTTCTGCCTCGGTGCCCCGCTGGCCCGGGTGGAGGCCGAGATCGCGTTGCCGGCGTTGTTCGCCCGGTTCCCGGACCTGGCACTGGCGGTCGACCCGGCGGACCTGCCGACCACCGCGTCGTTCATCTCGAACGGCCACCAGTCGCTGCCGGTCACCCTGCGCTGAACCCGGGTACCTTGGCCGGTGTGGACCCGGTGGAGACGCTGCTCGCCTGGAGCATTCCGGCAGGCACCCTGCTGATGGTGGCGGTGGGGGTGGTCGAACTCGTGCGCGCCAGAGGGCGCAGGCGAGCGGGCACCCCGCTCACCGCCACCTACATCAACGAGGTGACCGCGATGTTCTACGGCACCAAGCGGCGGGAACTGGAACACCGGGCCGCGGTGGAGATGCTGCGCGACGAGGAGGGCGACAACGCCCCGCCCGCGCACGGCATCGACCTCGAACGCGGCACGGTCATCCTGCCGCCCGGCGATCGAGCTTCCGGAACGCGCTGAACAGGAAGGTGCCCATGGCCGCGGTGAGCACCAGGCGGACCACGTTCAGCGCGTTCCACTGCCACGCCGTGGCCGTCAGGTCGGCCGATAGGTAGTCCTCGCCGAACATCCGGCGGACGAGCCCCGCGACGATGTACACCGACAGCGCGACCGCGACCACCGCCGTCACGCCCGCGCGCCGGTAGTCGCGCGCGAGCTCCTCGTCGGAGTTGCGCCACCACAGCACCCACACGAGCAGGATCACCAGCGGCACGATCGGCACGAAGTACAGGGTCGGGCCGGTGGTGGTGAAGAACCCGTGCAGCCGGGTGAACTGGGCCGGGCTGTCCACCACCCAGTTCGGCGAAAGCACCACGGCTTCGTAGAGGTTGCCGAAGAACCAGTACGCCATGCCCAGCACCGCGACCAGCGTGAGGCGACGCTGAGTTTTCCCGGCCATGCGGCCGATCCTAGCGCCCGCGAAAATTGGAATGCCGTCGAACGGCGGAGGTTGCTACCGTGCTGCCCGCCCAGCACGCGGAGCGGAGGAGAACCCATGCGGCGAGTGACCGACAGGCCCCATCGACTGTTGCTCGCTCGCAGACAAGGAACTCCTCCCGCATGCGGATGCTCAACCTCGGCATCGTCGCCCACGTCGATGCCGGAAAGACCAGCCTGACCGAACGCCTCCTGTTCGACGCGGGCGCCATTCCCGACCTCGGTTCCGTCGACGACGGCAGCACCCGGACCGACGGCATGGACCTGGAACGCCGCCGCGGCATCACGATCCGCTCGGCGGTCGCCGCGTTCACCACCGCCGGGCACGAGGTGCACCTGATCGACACCCCCGGCCACGCCGATTTCGTGGCCGAAGTGGAACGCGCGCTCGGCGTGCTCGACGGCGCGGTCCTGGTGCTTTCCGCGGTCGAAGGCGTGCAGGCGCACACCCGCGTGCTCATGCGCACCCTGCGTGCCATGGCCGTGCCCACGATCCTGTTCGTCAACAAGATCGACCGCCCCGGTGCCCGCGGATCCGCGCTGCTGGCCGACATCCGGCGGTTGCTCAGCCCGGCGGCGGTCGCGGTGAACGACCCGTCCGGGCTCGGCACGCGGTCCGCTTCGGTGACCGATCTCTCCCCGGACGCCGACTGCGCCGAAATCCTGGCCGAACGCAGCGACGCCGTCCTCAAGTCCTATGTGGAGGGACTCGATCCCCGGCTGCTG
The DNA here is from genome assembly GCF_056431745.1 of Amycolatopsis sp. NPDC045836. Taxonomy (NCBI): domain Bacteria; kingdom Bacillati; phylum Actinomycetota; class Actinomycetes; order Pseudonocardiales; family Pseudonocardiaceae; genus Amycolatopsis; species Amycolatopsis sp. NPDC045836. The sequence continues at coordinate 108,356 of NZ_JBWKKF010000016.1, forward strand.
CGGGCGGAACTCGTCGCGCAGGCACGACAGGGCTGGGTGCACCCGGTGTTCTTCGGCTCGGCGATCACCGGAACCGGCATCGACGCCCTCCGCCGGGGCATCGTGGACTTCCTGCCGTCCACCGGCCCGGCCGCGTCCGAGGAACCCCTGGACGGCACCGTTTTCGCCGTCGAACGCGATCGTACGGGGCAGCGGTTCGCGGTGGCCAGGCTGTTCTCCGGAACGCTCGCCGCCCGCGACCGGGTCACCTACATCGGCGGTTCCGGCCGCGCGACCGCCGTGCTCGACACCGACGGGCGACAGGCCCGGGTGCCGGCGGGTGGCATCGCCCGGATCGCCGGGGTGCCCGGACTGCGCGTCGGCGATCGGCTCGGCACCACGCCGGGCACCGCGGAACCACCGCGCTTTCGCTTGCCCACGCTGGAAACCGTGGTCACGCCGGGCGAGGGCACCAGCGCACCCGCGTTGTTCGCCGCCCTCGGCCAGCTCGCCGACCAGGACCCGCTGATCGGCCTCCGCCGCGGACCCGACCACGGCAGCCTGGTGGTGTCGCTGTACGGCGAGGTGCAGCGCGAGGTGATCGCCGCGCGACTCGCCGAGGAGTTCGGCGTGATCGCGCAGTTCTCGCCCACACGGGTGGTCTGCGTGCACCGGCTCACCGGCATCGGCGGCGCGGTCGTGCGGATCGGCGACACCAAACCGGTGTTGTTGTGGGCGACGATCGGCCTGCGTGTGGAGCCGGGCCCGGTCGACTCGGGAGTGCGGTTCGTCCTGGCCGTCGAACGCGGTTCACTGCCCGCCGCGTTCCTCACCGCGATCGAAGAGACCACTCGTGCCACGTTGCGCGAGCACTCGGTGGTGGACTGCCTGGTCACCCTGACCCACAGCGGCTTCTCCAGCGTGTTCAGCACCGCCGCCGACTTCCGGACCCTCACCCCGCAGGTCCTCGCCACCGCGCTGGCCCAGGCGGGCACCGTGTGCTGTGAACCGTGGGAACACCTGGACCTGGACCTGCCCGAAGACGCGCTGAGCCCGGTGCTCACCCTGCTGACCCGGTGCGGTGGCATTCCGGGGACCCCGCTGGTGACCGCCGGAGCGGCCGCCCTGGAGGCGGAAGTACCGTCAGCGCGACTGCGGGAAATCGAGCAGGCCCTGCCCGGCCTCACCGGCGGCGCGGGCGTGCTGACCGCTCGTCCCGCCGGGCACCGGGAGCCCGTCAGGCCGTCGGGGCCGGAGCACGCAGGGCGGTGACCGCGGTGGCGAACATGGTCGACTTGATCGCGCCCAGCGTGCCCCGGTCCTTGCCCGCCAGCCCGCGCACCAGCTCACTCGCCTGGTCCAGCAGCTTCGACTCGGCGGCGACGGCGTCGACCAGCCCGAGCGCCTGCGCGTCCGGCCCGCCGAAGCGACGGCCGGTGGTCATCGACGCGACGGCGGCGGCCGGGGTCAGCTTGCCCTGGATGAGCGCGGCCATGCCCGGGGTGAACGGGATGTTGATGTCGGCTTCGGGGAAGCAGAAGTAGCCGCGGTCCTCCCGCATCACGCGGTAGTCGTGCGCCATCGCGAGCATGGCCCCGGCCCCGAAGGCGTGCCCGTTCAACGCGGCGACGGTCGGCACCGGCAACGTCAGCAGGCGCGCGAACAGCTCCTGCACATCGGTGACGTACTGGCCGGCCTGGTCGCCGTGGGCGGTCAGCCACTCCAGGTCCAGGCCGTTGGAGTAGAACTTGCCGCCGCCCACGGTGACCAGCGCCGCCGGGGCGCTGCCCGCGGTGACGGTGTCCAGCGCGGAATTGACGCTCTCCAGCCAGTCCGGCGAAAAGCGGTTCTCTCCGTCGCCGAGGTCGAGGATGTGCACGGGTTCCTGGTACTGCAGTTCGGGCACGGTCAGTCCTTCACGGATCGAGGAGCGGGTGGATCAAGGGCGAGCACCGCGCGGACGGCGGCGTCGAGGCGCCGCCGGGCGTCGGCGCTGACTCCGTCGCCGTCACCGGGCGGGCCGGTCAGGGCGCGGCGGAACAAGGCGGTCGGCAGGTCGACCACACAGGTGGTGATCACTTCGACGGCGGCGCCGTCCCGCCGGCCCCACAGCCGGTCGGCGAGCCGGACCAGCAGCGCGACCAGTCGCTTGTCCAGCGCGAGCAGGTCGTCGGCGAGGTCGGCGGGCAACTCGGGACCGAGCAGGTCGTCGCGGTTGACCAGCAGCAACATGCGTGCCGCCGCCGGTCGCTGCCGCGCGAACACGGCGGGCGCGCTGGCCGCACCCAGCACGGCCTCCACTGGATCAGCTTGCTCGGCCAGCTCGGTCTGCCGGTCGAGGAAGTCGGTCGCCGCCCGCAACCACACCCGTCCGAGCAGCGCGTGGATCGAGCCGAACGCGTGGTAGATGGTGCCGTTCGGCACCCCGGCCTCCGCTGCCAGCGTCCGCACGGTGACCCCGGCGGCCCCGACCTCGGCGATCAGCCGCTCGGCGGTGTCGAGCAGCGCATCGAGATCGTGCACACGAGGGCGAGGCATGTCCGACACTGTAACAGAACACGCGCTCCAAAACTCCCATGAACCAGAACCCACTCGCCCCGGGTGCTCGAGTCGCCTCGGAGAACAGTCACAGCAGTCGGCCTCGGTGACGAACCCGCCTGAGGCGGCACCTTCAACCGCTCGGCCCTTGCTCAGATGCCCACATGTCGCAGGGCGCGTACCTCCCACCCGTTGCCGCCGACCGTCGCATGCAACGTCGCCGCACTCGTACCCGGCGTGACTTCGAAACGATGAGTACGCCCCGTCCCGGCACGCAACGGTGCGGACGGCTGGACGGAGGACAGCGCGGTCCAGCCCTCCGGCAGGTCAAGCTGAACATCCCCACGTGGCAGTGCGGCGCTGGCAGCCGCCACGGTGACCTCAACGCTGACCGGCACCCCCACCTTCACCGCCTCCGGTGCCGCGATGGACACCGAGGCCAGCGGCTTCACCTCATAGCGGTGCCCCCGCTCAGCCGCCAGCGTGACCCGATCGCCGTCCCTGGCGACCTCGACAGTCCGGCCAGTGGTCGTGTCGTGCACCTCGAACGGGCCGGCGAACAGTCCCCCCGGACGTCCACCGCCCCGTCCCGGCCCGCGGTCAAGGCGATACGACTCGGTGTGCCGCCGCTCCAGTCGAGGTCGACGGTCAGGTCACCGCGCGCCCGCAGCCCCCGCACCGAACCGGTGTCCCAGGTGGCGGGCAGCGCCGGCAGCACATCCACCACTCCGGCGTGGCTCTGCAGCAGCATTTCCGCGATGCCCGCGGTGGCCCCGAAGTTGCCGTCGATCTGGAACGGCGGATGGGTGTCCCAGAGATTGGCCAGCGTACTCGTCTTCAGCAGCTCCGAGAGCATGGTGTGCGCGTGGTCACCGTCCAGCAGACGGGCCCAGAAGTTGATCTTCCACGCCTTGCTCCAGCCGGTACCGCCGTCCCCGCGCGCGGTGAGCGAAACCTTCGCGGCCTCGGCGAGTTCGGGAGTGCCGCTCGGAGTGACCCGGTTGCCGGGGTGCATGGCGAACAGGTGCGAGGCATGCCGGTGCTGGTTGCCGGGGTCGTCCAGGTCGGCTTTCCACTCCTGCAACTGTCCCCAGGAACCGACTCGCAGCCCGGGGTCCAGCCGGTTGAGCACGTCCACGGCCTCGGCGGCGAACTCGTTGTCGCCCAGCTGGTTCGCGGCTTCGACGGTGTTCGCCAGCAGGTTTCCGACGATCTGCTGGGACATCGACGCACCGGCGGTGAACGGCCCCTGCTCGGGTGAGTAGCTCGGGGTGACCACCAGCCTGCCGTCCCGCGGGTCGACGACCAGTTCGTCGATCCAGAACTGGGCCAGCGACTTCATCATCGGATACGCCCGCTCGCGCAGGAACGCCTCGTCACGGGTGAACCGGTAGTGCTCGTAGTAGTGCTGGGCCAGCCAGGCGCCGGATTCGGGGAACCAGAACGCGGTGGCCCAGTCGTGCACCCCGGTGAAGCCGAACGGGTTCGTCTCGTTGTGCACCACCCAGCCGCGGTTGCCGAACATCTGCTCGGCGGTCACCTCACCGGCCGGCACCATCGAATCCACGTAGTCGAACAGCGGCGCCGTGGTCTCGGTGAGGTTCGTGGTCTCGGCCGGCCAGTAGTTCATCTGCAGATTGATGTTCACGTGGTAGTCCGCGCTCCACGGCGGCGAGGTGGAGTTGTTCCAGACGCCCTGCAGGTTCGCCGGAAGCGACCCCGCCCGTGAGGACGCGATCAGCAGGTAGCGGCCGTACTGGAAGTACAACACCTCCAGCGCCTTCCGTGCCGCAGGCGAGGCCGTGCCGTCCTGGTAGGCGCGCAGCAGGTCGTCGGTCGGCACCGCGGGCGGCTGCTGCCCGAGCTGGAGGTCGACCCGATTGAACAACGCCTGGTGATCGGCCACGTGCGCGGTCCGCAGCGCGGCCAGCCCCTTGGTGACCGCTTGGTCCACGCGCTGAGTCACTTCAGCGATCGGGGTCCGACCGGTCCGGTACGCCGGATAGACGGGGGAGTAGTCGGTGCCCGCGGCCAAGACCAGGGTGACCGCGTCGGCGTCCTGCACGGTGACCGAGCCGTCCGCGTTGTCGGTGCGCGTGCCGCCTTCGTTGAGTACTTTGACCTGCGCGGCGAAGCGCATGCCGTTGTCGTGGAGGTGGCCGGAAAACGTGAGACGACCGTCTCTCGCGCTCGCCGACTTCGCCCGGTTGTCCGGCGCGGTGATCGCGGTGGTGAATCCGATCCGGCCCGGCTGCCCGGCGGCCAGTCGCGCCACGAGCACGTTGTCGGCGGCGGAGGCGAAGTACTCGCGGGTGAACTCGGTGCCGCCGGAGGTGTAGCGCACGCCGGCAGTGGCCGTCGATATGTCCAGGTAGCGACGGTAGTCGGTGACCTGAGGCGGTGCCTGCGACTGCGTCAGCCGGAGGTCGCCGAAGGTCTGGTACGCACCGAATCCGTGCTTCGGCTGGCCGAGCTGGTCGGCCACCCATTCCGGGTCCGCCTGCCCCTCGGCCTCGATGCGCTGCTGAACGGTTTCGAGGGCACCCGGGCGAGGAGCGGTCCAGTTGCCGAAGTCGTAGCCGGGGGACCCCGGCCCGCCGGTCCACAGCGTCTTCTCGTTGAGCTGGAGCTGCTCGTCCTGGACGCCGCCGAACACGCTGGCTCCGAGCGCTCCGCTGCCGATCGGCAGCGACTGGGACTCCCAGTCCACGGCCGGTTCGTCGTACCAGAGCGTCATCCCGTTTTCCTGACGCGGCGGCTCGGCGCTGGCCGCCGGTACCGGGATCCCGGCGAGCAGTGCCCCGATGGCAAGCAGGGCCAGCCGATCACGTGTCCTGGTCATCAGGCTCCCTCAGCAAAGATCCGATGCATCCACGATGTCGTCCGGTCGATCACCGGGAAATGGTGCACTTCACGCCTAAGTCATCCGATGTCCCGACTGTTCGACGATAAGGGCATTCAGGAATCCGGAGCAAGACCCCGACCGGCGGTGCGGGGTACGGTAACGGCGTGCCTGCAGCTGACTACGAAACGGTTTTCACCTACGGCGCCCCGGCACTGAAGTACGGGAGCGGCGCGAGCGACGAGATCGGCTACGACCTGACGCAGTACGGCGCGCGCCGCGTGCTTGTGCTCACCGACCCCAACGTGGCGGCCACCGGCTGGCCGCAGCGGATCGCCGACGGCATCACCAGTTACGGCATCGAGGCCGAGGTCTTCGACGGCGTGCACGTGGAGCCGACAGACGTGAGCATGGGCAAGGCGGTGGACTACGCCCGCGGACACGGCCCTTGGGACGCCTTCGTCGCGGTCGGCGGCGGGTCCAGCATCGACACCGCCAAGGCGGTCAACCTGCTGACCAGCAACGACGGCGAGCTGATGGACTACGTCAACGCCCCGGTCGGTGGCGGCCGAGCACCGAGCGCGCCGCTGAAACCGCTGGTCGCGGTGCCGACGACCACCGGAACCGGTGCGGAAAGCACCACGGTGTGCGTGCTGGACGTGCTGTCGCTGCGCGTGAAGAGCGGAATCAGTCACCTGCGACTGCGCCCTTCGCTGGCGGTGGTGGACCCGAGGCTGACGGTCAGTCAGCCCGCTGCGGTGACCGCGGCCAGTGGCATGGACATCCTGTGCCACGCGGCGGAAAGCTATACCGCGAAGCCGTACACTTCGTTCGCCCGCAAGCGGCCGGAAGAACGAGTGCCGTACTGCGGGTCGAACCCGCTGGCGGACATGTTCGCCGAGGAGTCGCTACGCCTGCTGTCGCGGTCGCTGGCGGCGGCCGTGGCGGATGGTTCGAACCTGCAGGCGCGCGAGGACATGGCCCTGGCGGCGACCTTCGCCGGGCTCGGGTTCGGCAATGCGGGCGTGCACATCCCGCACGCCAACGCCTACCCGGTGGCCGGCCAGGTCCGCGACTTCCATCCGGCGGGCTATCCCGGCGAGGAAGCCATGGTGCCGCACGGCATGGCAGTTTCCCTGACCGCGCCGGCGGCCTTCCGCTTCACCTTCGAGGCGGCCCCCGAGCGGCACGTGCGGGTGGCGCGCTTGCTGGCGCCGGAATTCGAATGGTCCGGGGACGCTGCCGAACACCTGCCCGCCGTGCTGCGTGACCTGATGGAGCGCATCGGCATCCCGAACGGTATCGGCGCAGTCGGCTTCAGCGAGTCCAATGTGGATTCACTTGTCGAAGGAACACTCAAGCAGCAAAGACTGTTGGCGACCGCGCCCCGCGAACCCTCCGAGGAGGACCTCGCGTCCATCCTGTGCGACTCGGTGACGCTGTGGTGAGCGAATATCCTCACGTCCAGACGATTCCGTTGCGCTGGAAGGACAACGACGTCTACGGGCACGTCAACAACGTCGTGCACTACTCGCTGATGGACACGGTGATCAACACCTGGCTCATCGAGCAGGGCGGCCTCGACATCGAACGGGGCGAGGTGATCGGGCTGTGCGTCGAGTCGCACTGCAACTACCGCGGCTCGGTGTCCTTCCCGGGGTCACTGGCAGTCGGCTTGCGGGTCGGACACCTGGGCCGATCGAGCGTGCGGTACGAGATCGGCATGTTCGCCGACTCTGGTGCGGGCGAACTGATTGCTGAAGGTCACTTCGTGCACGTTTTTGTGGATCGGGCGTCGAGGCGCCCGGTGGAGGTGGTTGGCAGCTTACGCAAGTCGCTGGAGGCCCTCACCAGGGCCTAAGATCACCTTCACCTGATCGTGTATCGGCTGATCGAACGTGTGTTTGATAACGTCGAGTACGTGGCAAGAACATCCGAGGAAATCCTCCTCTCCATGCGAACCATCGTCTCCAAGGTCGCCAAGCTCGAAGCAGTACTGGCACGGGAGGCGGTGGCATTCAGCGACGCCGTCCAACCCGCGAACGACGTGGCCGAGCGACTGGCGAAGGCCTTGTGCTTGACCAAAGCCAGAGCACAGGACCTTCTCGGCGACGCATGTGCCCTGACCGACCGGTTCCCCCAAATCTTCACCCTGGTAGAACGCGGGCACGTGCCCATGCCCTCCGCGGTGGCGGTGAGCAAGGCCGCTGCCTGGGTGAACGACGCCAAGGTGCCGGTCGTGGACACGGTGATGGCTGGTCGCCTGATCGGGAAGAATCCGACCGCGGCGCGCCGCTCGGCCAACCTGGCTGCCGCTCGCGCCGACCCGCTTGGAGACGAGAAACGCCCACGCCCCCAAGAGGAGGACCGTGAGCTGCAGTTGCGGCCCGGCCCCGCTGGGACCGCCAGCCTCATCTTGCGGAGGGCACCGGCCGAGAAGGTCGTGGCCGCGTACCGCTGCGTCGATGAGCACGCCCGCAAACTCGCAATCTCTGACGAGACACGCTCCAGGGAACAACTGCGGGCCGACGTCTTGCTCAATATGTTGACCGGCAAGCGAATCGATAGCGATGACAAGCCTGGGTTCAAAACCACGTTGACGCGTTCGTTCTCGAGGGCTCGCGTCGGCATTCCGTCGAGTTGGCCGGTCATGGGGCGATCGCAGCGTCGCTGGAGCGGCAAATCGTCCGCAGGCGCTCCACAGTGTTCCACTGCGTCATCATCGACCCCGCCACCGGCCGACCCTGAGGAATCGGCCGCCAGTGTTCTTGTCCCTAGGCAGGCCTCGGCAAGGAACGCCAGGTCCGCCACCGCGAAAGCTGTCGCCCCATGTGCCATCGTTCCGCACACTCCATCGATTTCGATCACTGTGAGGCCAACGGCAAGGGCTGGAGCGACGGGTACCGGGCCGATCCCAGCGCGCCGAACGTTCTGCACCGCATCGCCCGCAAGGTCTGTGACATCCCCAGCTGACACCACCGCACCCACCCCGATGGGACAGTGACGAACGCCCACCGCCGAGAACCAGGTTGGCGCCGATAAACCGAAGGTTCCGGGCGTATCAGGCGTGCGGCGTTTCGGCTGGGTGAACGCGCCGACGAAGTGTAGAGAATTGACATCCTCGGAACGAGCCAGGAGTGCTTGGATATGGGGATGGCCGTTGCCGCGCTGGTGTTCTCCTGGCCGGATTGATCATCGCGGCGTTTGCCGCGTGGTATGCCCGTGGGCAGAAGCGCGCTGCCGAGCTCTCGGCGATCGAGGCGAAACGCGCCGCCGACGCTGCCGCCGAGATCGCCGCAGTGGAGAAGGCACGTCGTGCGGATGAGGTGGCTGAAGCTGGGCGCTGCCGGGTGCGCTTCATCCTGCTCCATGAGGGTGGCCATGAATACCTGCTCCGCAATGTAGGGACCGACAGCGCGTATGGCGTCTACGTGGACACCGGCGGATTGGGTTACGAGGACGAGGTCACCGACTTCGACGAGTTCGAATCCGGCCACGAGTGCAGGTACCTGCTGACCAGAACGGCGGATCTTGGCCTCGCCGAGCATGTGGTGGTCACGTGGCATCATCGCGAAGATCGCACCGATCAGCCTCAGACGGCGAGGCTGGTTGGGCCCTAACTGAGGTACGACCACCGTCGAAGCGAAAGCGGTGCGGTGGGAGCGCTCGCCTGTGTCAAGATCAATGCATGAGCTTCTCTTCGATCGCCCGGGTCAGCACGTCCGTGCTGGACATCGCGTACGAGTGGGCGGGGGATCCGGCCGGTCCGCCGGTGGTGTTGTTGCACGGCTTTCCCTACGACGTGCGGGCCTATGACGAAGTCGCCGGTCGGTTGGCGGAGCGGGGTGCTCACGTGATCGCGCCGTACTTGCGTGGTTTCGGCGAGACCCGCTTTCGGGATGAAGACACCATGCGCTCCGGGCAGCAGGGCGCACTTGCCCAGGACCTTCTCGAGCTGCTCGATGGGTTGGGTATCGAGAAAGCTGTTGTGGCCGGGTATGACTGGGGTGGGCGGGCGGCCTGCATCGCGGCGGCGCTGTGGCCCGAACGTGTCGCCGGGTTGGTCACCGTCGACGGCTATAACGTGCAGAATCTCGCGTATGCGGGTGAACCCGCCCCGCCCGAGTGGGAGCGCACCTACTGGTACCAGTACTACTTCCACTCGAAGCGGGGCAGGCGCGGCCTCGAACGCAACCGCGACGAGCTGTGCGAACTGCTTTGGCGGACGTGGTCGCCGGAGTGGGACGGAGCCGCCGCGGCCTTTCGGGCCAGTGCAGGCAGCTTGCACAATCCGGACTTCGTCGACGTGGTGATCCACTCCTACCGTCACCGTTACGGCCTGGCCGAGGGCGATCCCCGATATCAGGGCATCGAGGACCGCCTCGCCGGAGAGCCGCCGATCACTGTGCCCACCGTTGTGCTGGAGAGTGGCGCCGACGGCATCGGCGGCCCCAGCGCGACGGAGGATCGCGAGCACTTCACCGGCGAGTACACCCACCGGCTCCTGCCGGGGATCGGGCACAACGTTCCGCAGGAAGCACCCGGAGCTTTTGCCGAAGCCGTGGTTGCCCTGCTCGGAACCTAGGGCCGCCAGGTGTCGTTCAACGTGAGCGTGCACCCGTTCGAGGTCGTGGCCGTCCGGTTGTCGCCCGACTCCCAGGTGACCGTGCTGCCTTCCTTGCGTAGGTACTTGTACTGGAACGTGGTGCCCTTCGGCAGCCCGGCGCTGGTCGTCCACACCGGATAGGTCGCTGAGGACATCGGCAGTGCGTTCGCCGGGTTCCACGAGCCCAGTTCTGGCCGGTCACCGACGACGAAGATGTTCTGCCCCCACGAGGTGCTCGCGTTGACGGAAAACTTCGCCGAGACGCTGGCGCAACCGTTTGCGTACCGCTGCTTGACCACCGACGGAGTCTCCACCGGCGCACCTGCGTCGATGGAGTGCGCGAGTCGGACGAACTGCGCCATCGACCACGCCAGCGGCGTCGCCGAGCCGGTGCCTTCGCCGAAGGTGAAGCCCGCCGTGCTCGCCCGGTCCCACACCTGTTCCGGAATCAGGTAGCCCGGGTTTGCCGCGGCCGCCATGGTGGCCAGGTGAGTTGAAGCCGACCGCCCGTTGGCGAGTTCGTACTCACCGCGTTCCCCGGTCAGCAGCGGCCACAACCGGCCGGCGCCGGCGCCGGTGTACGGGCCGCCGGAGGGGGTTTCGCCGTAGCCGTCGTGATTGTAGCGGTACCACATCGGGCCGTTCGGCGTGTTCACCTTGATCGTCGAGTCGATCTCGGGCAGTGTGGCGGCGACGTCCGGGTCGGCGGCCGGTTTCACACCGAGCCGCACCAGTTCCAGGAATCCGGCGTCGATGATCGAGCGCTCGTCGTGGTTGCCTCCGCCGTTGGTGAGGCTGGTGTTCTGGCCGTCGTCGGGATTGCCGTTGCCGTCGATGCGCTCGAAGTACCGGCCGTCGCCGAGTGGGCCGGTGGTGGTGAACGTCCAGCCGGTCACCTGCGCCTGCCACTGGTCGGCGGTGGTGCGGTAGGTGTTCGCGCTCGCGGTGTCGCCGTTGCGCTCGGCGAGGTCGGCGGCGCAGATCAGCCCGGCGATCTCCGCGGCGATGGTGGACGGCGAGTAGCCGCCGTTCTCCTCCCAGCGTTCCTGCGGGGTGGACGGGCCCCGCGACACCAGGAAGTCCGCCGACTTCTTCACCTTCGCCCACATCGCCGCGTCGAACCGGCCGAGCTGCCACACCAGTACGATCGGGAACGCCACCTCGTCCAGTTGCAGGCTGGTCCAGCAGTTGGTGCCGTCGAGGCGGGTGTTCTGCGGGAACGACCCGTCCGGTCGCTGCTGGACGTTGAACAGGTAGTCGGCCGAGCGGTTGGCCGCCGCCGTGTCGCCCGCGGCGATCTGCGCGGTCGAGACCTGGTAGAGGTCACGAGACCAGACCGCGTGGTATCCGCAGTCGCCGGTGCCGTTCGCGTTCTTCGCCTCACCCCACGGGTTGGTCAGCGAAGCGACGTTCGCGCCGAGGTAGGTCTTGTCCTCGTGCGCCTTCAGCGTCATCAGCGCGACGTTGTACTGCGTGGTCAGCCCGGCGCCGGTGATCGAACCGGGTACCGCGGCCAGCGACGACAGGTAAGCGCTCCAGCCGGACCGGTACGAGCTGTCCGCGGCGGTGAACCCGCCCGTCAAGGACGCCGAAGCGTTCGCCGAGGCGGTGCCGCGGTTCTCCCCGAAGCCCAGCGCGAGCGTGAACGTGGTGTCGGTGCCGACCGGAATCTGGCCCAGTTGCACCAGGTTTCCCGGTGTGCCCGCCGAGTCGTACTGCGTGTCGAGGGCGTGGTTGCCGCTGAGGTCGACGTAACCGTCACTCGCGCTGCCGCTGTAACCGCTGGTCAGCTTGGTGAAACCGGTGGAAGCCGCCAGCGCGCTGGAGACCGGGCCGTCGGAGGCGACCAGTTGCCCGCCCGACGACGCGCCGGTGTCGCCCATGCCGCTGTTGTTCAGCGACGGGTTGTACAGCGCGTACAGTTGCAGCGGGCCGCCGGTGAGCACTTCGAACCGGGTCTGGATCAACACGGTCGCCCTGGCCGGGTCGGTGGTGTGCGTTTTGGTGATCCGGTAGCGGCCGTTGGTCGCGGTGTTGATCTGGCGGTAGCTCAGCGACCGGGGGTCGGTGAGCACCACCTGCTTGCTGGTGTGGTCGCGTTCCAGCTGGGTGAACCCCACCCCGTCGGACACCACGTACTGCAGGTCCTGGACGTTGGCCACGTCCACGGTCGGGTAGTAGACCTCGTGGTTGATCCCCTGGCCGAGGGTGAACCACACCTTCGAGGTGTTGGTGGCCGAGGTGCCGAAGCCTTGTTTGCCGCCGGTGGTCCAAGCCGAGTCGGTGCCCGGCGCGCCGGGTGCTTCGGCTGCAACGGCGGCGGGTGCGGGCAGCAGGAGCGGGGTCAGGGACAGCAGGGCGGTGGCCGCCCACGTGCGCGAACGTCTCATCGGACAGGGTCCTTCCCACGGACTTCGTTGGCTGCCGGAATTTGTTGTTCGTCGCAACATATTGCTCGACAACCCCGGGCACCAGAGCCGATCGGGGTAACCGGACCACCGCGCCGACTGGTCCACTCGGTGGCTGTTTCCACTGGGCGGATCACCGGAAAGCGGGAGCGCTCTGCCCCGATCGGCGGTATGAGCCAGGGTGGGCAACCATTTCGCTCACCCGTTTTCCGATCGTGACGAAGGCTCCCTATATTTGTTTTCTCCTACTGGTCGAGCAAAGGGCGAAGATGCCTAGCGAGCCGAACCGGCTGGCCGGATTGCGGCCGATCACCGTCGGGCTCCTCGAAAAGTGCCTGGCGCGGCCAGGCGGGCAGAGCTGGGGGCCGCCGCTGGTGGTCGCCCTCGGCGCGCGCGGAACCGGGAAGACCGCGCTGCTGCGGGATTTGGCCGACCGCTGCGCCGACGTGCCGCACGCGCAGGTCGATTTCGAGAAAGAGGACTGGGCGAACATCGAGCCGAGGGAACTGCTCGGCCACATCGCGTTCGAGCTGAGCAGGCATTGGCGCCAGTTCGGCCGGATCGCTTTTCCGCGGCTGTGGCTGTGCATGCTGGTGGTCGGCTCGCCGGTGGAAATCGGCGACCGCAGGTTGGCGCTGCGCAAATTGCGCGAGGTACTGGCGCAGAACCAGCCGCTGGAGCAGAACCGCGAGGCCGTGGTCGACGTGGTGCGCCTGGCCGGCGGTATCGGCGGGCAGGGCACGCCCGGCTGGCCCGAAGCCACCGATCTGCTGCTGCGCGGGCTGAGCTGGTACGACCGCCGCCGGCTGCTCGGCAAGATCAAGGGCCTGCCCGCCAGCTCCGGCAGTCGCGAGGACTTCCTGATCGAGATCGCCCGCTGGGCCCAGGGCGACGAGGACGACCGCGCCGCCGCCGACGCCACCTTCTGCGACGCCTTCCTCGCCGACCTCCGCCGTGCCTACTCCGGGGTCAACCGCGCCCGCCGCACGCTGAACGCCGCGGTGCTGCTGGACAACACGCACACACCCGGCGGCCAGGCGTTCCTCCGGGTGCTCGCCGAAGCCCGCCGACGAGCCGGTCCCGAGATCGATCCGCTCGCCGTGTTCGCCACCAGCCGCGGCTGGAACCCGGACTGGAACGAGAGCTGGCACCCGCCGACCGCGTCCGGAGCGGACGAACCGGAGCGGCGCCGCCCGTCCACCGAGCGCACCAACGGGCTGGCTTGGCCCCGCCCGCGCCGCCCGTCCGAAGTGGACGACGACTGGGCGGGCCCGGTGGAGCAGGCGCACGGCCGCTGGTGGCCGTGGTACCTGATGGAACTCGGCACGTTGTCCCAGGACGACACGGTGGACCTGGCGGTGACGCACGACATCCACCCCACCTCGCGGCTGCCCGGTTTCGTCCACCGGCTGACCGACGGCCACCCCGGGGCCACCACCGAGGTGCTGGACCGCATCGCGCGCAGCTACGACCGGGCGAACCCGACTTCGCTCCGCTCGGTGCTCCAGCACGAGTTCCCGCGGCTGCGCGAGTACCTGCTGCAGGACTTCCCGGTGTCCAGCCGCGAGGACCTGATCACCGCGAGCGCGGCGCAGGACGTGGAAATCCTGTTCCACCGCGAGATCCTCGCGCTGCAAATGCCGGCTGGTGAAGGCGCGTTGTTCAAGACGCTGAGCGACAACCTCTGGCTCTGCGCCGAGCCCGGCGACGTCCCGCACTACGTCCTGCATCCGCTGTTGCGGCGAGTCCTCCTCGGTGAACTCGCCGCGCGCGGTGACGACCACGAGTTGAACTGGGACCGGGTGCACACCCTGTGCCGGGACTTCTACGAACGCGGCGGCCGCACGGTCGCCGCGCGGTACCACGACCTGGCCCTGGGCAACGTCGCCGACGCGGTGGCCCACCTGCGCAAACCCTTCGAGGGTGAACTCGACGTGCGGCAGGCGCAGGCGTGGCTGGCCGAACTGGACCACGTCACCGCGGCGCCGAACCGGCTGGACAAGACCGCCGAGCCCTACGACCAGGTGCAGGCGCACGCCGGGCAGTGGGCGGACGAACTGGAGAGCACGCTCGCCTGGCTGGTGGTCTCGCTGTGGATCGCACGCGACCCGCTCGGCGATCCCGGCGGCACGCTGGACAGCACCATCGAGAGCAGTTTCCACCACCTGGCCCAGGGCAGGGGCCGCGGCTCGATGCTCCTGCACGAACGCGCGGAGAGGTATCGATGAGCACCGGAACCGACCGGATCACCCCGCCGAAGCCCGCGTGGTGGAAGTGGCTGTGGGTGGGCGGCGCGGCACTGCTGGCCGCGGCCGTGGTGATCGCGGTGACCGTGGTGGTGCCCGCGATCGACCAGGCTTCGCGGACCTGCGGCGAAGGCGTGGAGCGACGCGGTGAACACGGCGAATGCATCGGCGTCACCGACGGCCGCTATGTGTTCTCCTCGGACCTGGCCGACGTCGAAGGGCGCATCCGCGCCGAGAACGACGCCGTCGCCGCGTCGGGCAAGCCCTACGTCAGCATCGCGGTGTTCCTGCCGATGACGCTGGCCGAGGCGGACATCCTGTCGCCGGAATGGGTGCGCCACCAGTTGCAGGGCGCCTACCTCGCGCAGTACCGGGCGAACAACTCCGGGACGTGGGGCAGCACCCCGCAGATCCGGCTGCTGCTGGCGAACCCGGGCAGCAGGCTGGCGCAGTGGGAACCGGTGGTCGCCGAACTGGAGCGCCGGATGGAGGCCGAGCACCTGGTGGCGGTCACCGGCATCGGGTTGAGCCTGGACGACGCGAAGCGGGCGATGACCCGGCTCTCCGAGTTGAAGCTGCCGATCATCGGGTCGCACCTGGCGGCCGACGAACTGTCGCAGATCCCCGGGTTCCTGCGGGTTTCGCCGACCAGCTCGACCTACGGGCGGTCGGCGGCGAACTACGTCAAGCCGACCGCGCGCACGGCGGCGCTGGTGCAGGACAGCAATCCCGGCGACCTGTACCCGAAGACGCTCGCGGACGCGTTCACCGCCCAGTTCGCCGACGACGGGCACCGGATCGTCGGGCGCGTGGAGCTGTACGACTCGACCCTGCCCGGGGTGGAGAACACCTTCCTGCAGATGATGCCGAACCTGTGCGGCAACGATCCCGACGTGGTCTACTTCGCCGGCCGGGAGAACCACCTGACCGCGTTCGTCGCGCAGCTGGCCCAGCGGCCGTGCCTCGACGACCCGGTCATCGTGCTGACCGGCGACCTCGCCTTGGTCGACGCCCCCGGCCCGGCGATGCGGCGCGGCCTGGAGGCGAACGTGACCGTGCTCGCGCCGGGCCTGGCGCACCCGCAGGCGTGGACGACCACCCCGCAGCAGTTCAACCCCGCCTCGGTGGCCGGGTTCCGGGAGGCGGGCTGCAAGGACTGCTTCGAGGCTCTCTTCCCCGGTGAACGGCTTGACGACGGGGTTGCCATCCTGGCCCACGACGCGGTGCTGACCGGGGTGTGGGCGATCCGGCACTCGGTGGCGAACCCGGCGGGCAAGGTGACCGCGCCGGATGTGCTGCAGGTGCGCAACCGGCTGCACGGCGAGCTGGCCGTGCCCGGTGCCAGCGGCGACATCTCCTTCGACGACCGCGGGGACCCGGTGAACAAGGCGGTGCCCATCCTGCGGGTGCGGGTGGACGACACGCCGGAGTTCCTGGCGCTGGCCGCACCTGGCGGTTGAGCCGGGCGCACCGCGATGGTTGAGCGCGGGCGTTGCCCGTTGGCCGAGCCGGGCGAACCCTCTTGGCCGAAGCTCGGGTCGTGTCCGGTGGTCGGTGCGGGTGCACTGGTGTGAGCACTCGGAGTGCACCCGGTGGCTGAGTTCGGCCACATCCCCGTGGTTGAGCGTGGCCCTGAGGTTGAACACCGGGCGCACCCGTTGACCGGATGCGGGCCGTGCCTGTTGTTGAGCCTGGGGTGGACCTGGTGGCTGAGCGCGGGTCCAGTGGTTGAGCCCTGGTCGGACCCAGCGACTCAATGCGGGCGGTGCCTGGTGGCTGAGCCCGGGCATACCTGGTGGCCGGCCCGGGTGACACGGTGGCTGAGGTCGGCCACCCGGGTAGTTGTGCGGGCCGCGCCTGGAACGCACCTGGTGTCTGATCCCGGCCGCCCCTGGTGGCGGGCTTGCCTGCATCCGGTGGCTGGCTGGGCCGTGTTCGGTGGCTGGGCACTCGGGGACATCTGTTGGGCTGGGCCGCACTCGATGGGTGGGCTGAGTCCCCTGTTGAACCCGTCGCACCCGGTGGCGAGTTCGGCCGGTGGCTCGGCGGGAGCTCCAGTGGCTCCCGGCTACTCCGGCGGGTGGTTGAGTCATCTGCTTGACTGCCTTCCGTGCCGCCTGTTCGTGATGCCTCTGTGGAAGCGGAGTCGGTCGCGGTGGTGGGGCGGTTCGCCGGGGTGGCCCGGGGGGCTGGGCTGCTGGTGCTCAGTGTGTTCGGGGTGCTGGCCACCCCAGCCGGTGCGTTGCCGCTGGCGTTCGGGTTGCTGGGGCTGGCGTTGCTCGCCGGGGGTGCCGAGTTCTTCGCCGCGCGCACCGGTCGCGGCAGGCGCACGGCGTTCGCGCTGGCCATGGTGCGGGCGGCGGCCATCGGCGCCACCCAGCTGCTCACCGCGCCCGATCCGGCCGAGCTGAACCAGTGGGCGCTCAACGTGCTGACCATCACCGCGATCACGTTGCAGTGGGAGTGGCCGCCACGGGTGACCGTGCCCGCGGTGAGCGTGCTGCTGGTGGTCCAGCTCGTACCGCTCGCGCCGGAGGAGGGCGTGGGCACGGTGTTGCGGGTGTTGATCGAGAGCGTGCTGGCGCGTCTCGCCTTCCTCCTGCTGCTGCGGTCGACCCGCCGGCTCGACCGCGCGCGGGAACGACGTGCCCGGCTCGAACGCGAGGAGGCGCTGGCACTGGAACGCCGTCGGCAGGAGCGGGAGTACCTGGCCGTGCTGCACGACACCGCGTCGGCGACCTTCCTGATGGTGGCGCAGCGCGGGGCGACCGCCGACCCGGCCGAGGTCGCCGAGTACGCGCGGCGTGACCTGCGCATCCTCACCGGTGCCCGTGGACATGACAGCATGGTCGACCTGGAGTCCTCCCTGCGCGGCGTGCTGGAGCAGAGTCCCGTGCGGGTGGACGCGCGGTTCTCGCCGGTGCCGCTGTTGCCCGCGTCGGCCGCGCTGGCGCTGGTGCGTGCGGTGCGTGAGACGCTGCTGAACGTCGAGCGGCACGCGGGGGTGGACGAGGCGGAACTGGTCGTGGAGGACGGCGTGCGTGTCGTCGTGCGCGACACCGGCCGCGGTTTCGACCCGGCCGAGGTGCCTCCGCACCGGCGTGGCATCCGGGGGTCACTGGTGGAACGGCTCGAAGCCGCCGGCGGCCGGGCGACGGTGACTTCCGCGCCGGGCCGGGGGACCACGGTCGAACTGGTGTGGCCGGATGACTGACGTCGCGGCGGACCGGGTGGCCGGCGTGTGCCGGATCGCGTTGCTCGTGGTGGTCGCCGCGATCCAGCCGGTGCTCAGCCTGCCCGGGGTGCACGGCGCCGCCGACTGGGCCGCGTTCGGCACGCTGAGCGCGGTGACCGTGGTGGCCGCGTGGTGGGTGCTGCGCGGCCGGGCGGTGCCGCTGCCGGTGGCGCTGGCCGGGGCGGTGGTGGTGCTGGCGGCTTCGGCGGTGGCCACCTGGGTGGTGCCGCCGGAGGAGTTGTTCGGCGACCAGCACTGGTCCTTCGGCTTGGTCGGCTGGCACCTGCTGGTGCTGCTGTTGGACCGGCCGGCGCTGGCGGTGGCCGGGCTGGCCGCGCAGGTGGTGCTCAACCTGACCCGCCTGGTCACCACCGCGCCCACCGACCGCGCCGAGATCGGCGGGGTGGTGATCGTCGTGCTCAGCGTGATCAGCTTCCAGCTGGCCACGCTCGCGCTGACCCGGCTGGTGCGGCGGCGGGCGCGGCAGGCCGCCGAAGCCGCCGCCGAGCGCGACCGCCAGGCGCACCGCAAGGCGCTCGCCGAGCAGCTGGCGGCCGACCAGCGGATCCGGTTCGCCGGGCAGCTCGGCGCCACGCTGCCGCTGCTGGCCGCGCTGGCCGACCGCACGCTGGACCCGCGGGCGGCGGAGACCCGGCAGCGGTGCGTGCTGGCGGCGACCCAGCTGCGGCGGTTGTTCGCCGAGAACGACGACGTGCCGGACCCGCTGGTGCACGAGGTGTCCGCCTGCGTGGACCTCGCCGAGCGGCGTGGGCTGACCGTGGCGCTGGCGGTCAGCGGTGAGCCGACGCCGGTGCCGACCGAGGTCCGCCGCGAACTGACCGCGCCGCTGATGACCGCGCTGGTGGGCGCCCGGTCGCAGGCGCGGGTCAGCGTGCTGCGCGGGGGGCACGAGGTCCGGGTCGCGGTGGTCACCGACGGCGAACCGGGTGAGCCGCCCCACGGCTCGCCGCGGGTGCGGGTCGAGTGCCACACACTGGGTGAGCGGCTGTGGATGGAGGCGAAATGGCGTTCGGAACCGAGTTGAGCGCGGTGGTGATCGACGACCACCCGGCGGTGCGGGCGGGTGTGGTGCACTGGCTGAGCTCGGGCAGACCGCCGATCCGCGTGGTCGCCGAGGGCGAGGACGTGCGCGTGGCGTGGGTCGGCGAAGGCGCGCGGGCGGACGTGGTGATCCTCGACCTGCACCTGAACAGCACCACCCCGGCGATGGGGGACCTGCGCCGGCTCACCGAGGCGGGCAGGCGCGTGGTGGTCTACTCGATGCGCGCCGACGACGACATCGCCTTGCAGTGCCTCGAACTGGGCGCGCTGTGTTACCTGACCAAGGCCGAAGGCGACGAGCACCTGGTGGAGGCCGTGCGCGCGGCCGGTGGTGACCGGCCGTACACACCGCCGTCGCTGGCCGGGGCGCTGGCGGGGGACCGGTCGGACCGGCGGCCCGCGCTGTCGGCCAGGGAGACCGAGGTGCTCATCGAGTGGTTCCAGTCGGAGTCGAAGGAGTTCGTCGCGCACCGGCTGGGCATCTCGCCGAACACGGTGAACTCGCACCTCGAGCGCATCCGGATCAAGTACGCGCAGATCGGCAGGGAAGCCCCGACCAAGGCGGCGCTGGTGGCCAGGGCGATCCAGGACGGGCTGATCGGCGTAAGCGATTTGTGATCGGCTGTGGTGCGATCGGGCCACACCGGACGACCTGGCCGGCGACTACGGTGCGTGGCGAGCGCGCCGTAATCGATTCGGCGGGGGAGTCCGAGGAGATCCATGAAGCACGACCGCACCGCCCTGTTCGCCACCGGTTTTGCCGCGCTGCTGGTGCTGTCCGCGTGTGGCGGGGGCAACGAGCAGTCCGCCGCCCCGGCGCCCGCGCCTGCACCTGCCGAGTCGGCCGCACCGGCCTCCGCGGCTCCGTCGTCGTCGGAGGCCCCGAAGAGCGCCGGTTCCGCTGAGGTGACCGCGCCCGGTACCGAGCTGAAGGTCGGTGACCGCGCGGTGGTGCCGTTCAAGTACGGCACCGACAAGACCGGCACCATCGCCATCACCGTCAACGCGATCGAACTCGGTTCGAACGCCGACCTCGCGTCGTTCGGCGACAAGGCCAAGGGCATGACGCCGGTGTACATCCGGATGACGGTGGAGAACGTGGGCGGCACCGACCTCGCCTACAGCTCGGTCCGGCTGCGGGCGGTGGGCCCGGACGGCCGCGGCACCGGCGTGATCATCACCGGTGAGACCCCGCAGTGCGAATCGGAGTCCGCGAAGAAGGACTTCACCACGGCCGGCGCGAAGTACGAGACCTGCGAGCTGCAGGCCGTCCGCGAAGGCGGCGAGGTCGGCGGTGCGACCTACACCGACAGCGACGAGTACAAGGACGACGCGGTCATCTGGAAGAAGTGACCGCGGCCAGCCGGGCCGCGTCGGCGGGGTCGAAGAGGTCGTTGCCCACCTCGATCCGCTGGTGCAGGTGAAAGGCGCTGAGTGCTTCGGCCGGCGGTTCGTCGAGCAGCGCGAGCAGGTGCGGGACCACCGCTGAGGCCGGTTTCGCACTTGCTTTCTGCTGGGCGATGAACCGGGCCGTCGCGGCGTCGTAGTCCCCGGCGAAACCGGTCGCCGTGGTGCCCGGGTGGAACAGCACGTAGGCCAGCCCCGGGTGCCGCTGGGCGAAGTCGACGCCGAGGAAGTCGTTGAGCCGCCCGGCCTGGAACATCGCCCGCACGCCGTCGTACGCCCGGGTGCTCTGCAGGTCGTCCCAGGCGACCGGGGTGTCGTGCCCAGGCCCGGCCACGTTGAGCACCACCGCCCGCCCGGCCTTCTCCAGCGACCCCAGCAGTTCCTCCCCGAGCACGGCGCGGCTGGCGTAGAACAACGCGAAGTTGTGCTCGAACCCCTCCGCGGTGACCACCCGGTTCGTCTGGAAGTACCGCGCGCAGAGCACCAGTCCGTCGACGACCGGATGGGTGGCCGCGAGCTCCGCGGCCACCGCACGGGTGTCCGCCAACAGGCTGAGGTCGACCGGGTGGAAGGTGAGCAGCCCGCCGCTCTCGCGGGCCAGCCGGGCACCCCGCTCCCGGTTCCGCCCGAGCACCACCACCCGGTCACCGCGGGCGGCCAGCGCCCTGGCCAGCGCCGCTCCGATGCCGTCCGTGCCGCCGGTGACCACCACTGTCTTGGACATGACCAAACGGTACACCAAAATGAACCAACGAGTTCAAGTCCGGCATGTGGGCGTGGTTGCGGCCCGGCCGCCCGGGGCGTCGACTTGACCGCATGACTGCCACGGACGAACTGCTCGCCAACAACGCGCGCTACGCCGAATCCTTCACCGGGCCGCTGCCGCTGCCACCCGCCAGGCAGCTCGCGGTGCTCGCCTGCATGGACGCCCGGATCAACGTCTACGGCGTGCTCGGCCTCGAAGAAGGCGAAGCGCACGTCATCCGAAACGCCGGCGGCGTGGTCACCGAGGACGGCATCCGGTCGCTGGCGATCAGCCAGCGCCTGCTCGGCACCAGGGAGATCGTGCTGATCCACCACACCGACTGCGGCATGCTCACCTTCACCGACGACGAGTTCAAGGCCGCCATCCAGGACGACACCGGGCTCAAGCCGTCCTGGGCCGCCGAGGCGTTCGGTGACCTGGAAACCGACGTCCGCCAGTCGATCGCGCGCATCAAGCACAGCCCGTTCATCCCGGTCAAGGAATCCGTGCGCGGTTTCGTCTTCGACGTCGCCACCGGGAAGCTCGACGAGGTTTCCTGAGCGGCTCAGTTCTGGTTGCCGTAGGTCTGCTCGCACGGCCAGCCGTCGCGGTCGGCGTCCCAGTTCAGCGGATAACCCGCGGCGAGCCAGGCGTTGTACGCGGCGGTGTAGGAGTAGCCGTTGCTGTGCATCCACTGGCAGGCCGTCTGGTCCCGCGGCGGTTTCGCCTGCACGGCGGGCGGGGGCGCGGTCACCGTCACCGGCGGCGGCACCACGACCGTCTGCGCAGGCGCCGGTGCCTGCACCGTGACCGTGCCCGGCGCCTGCGGCACCGCTTTTCCCGGTACTCCCGCGCAACCGGTCAGCAGGAACAACGCGCCCGCGACCGCGATTCTTTTCACCATGCCCGGAAATGCTCCGGCAATGCGGGAGTCGCGGCTACGGCCCATCGACCCGGTGCGTGCCGGGTCTTCAGGCCCGGTTCAGCGCCACCAGCCACGGCAGCGCGACCAGCAAGCACAGCAGGATCACGTTGGTGCGCCAATAGTGCACCAGCAGTGCGATGAACTCCCGGATGAACGCGCTGGGCAGGAAGTACAACGCGGTCGGCGCGCCGAGCACGTGCACCGGCAGCCGCATCCGGCGGGCGGTCACCGCGGTGCGGAACACGTGGTAGTTGTTCGTCACCACCACCACGCTTTTCTTCCGCTCGGGTCGTTCCCCGAGCACGGCGAGGCCGAGGCGCAGGTTCTCCTCGGTGGTGGTCGCCGCTTCCTCCAGCAGCACCCGGTCCCCGGGCACCCCGTGTCGCACCAGGTGGTCGCGCATCGCGGCGGCTTCGGTGGTGTCCTCGCCGGGTCCCTGTCCGCCCGAGACGACGATCAGCGGCGGCTCCCCGGCCTGCCACCGGTACAGCTGCCGTGCGCGGTCCAGGCGGCTCGCCAGCAGCGGCGGCACTTCCGTGCCGTGCAACCCGGCGCCGAGCACCAGGATCGCGGTGATCCCGCGACGGCGCACGACCCGCCCGTAGAGCACCGAATACCCCAGCAGGCAGGCGAAGAGGAAGGTGAGGTAGGCGCAGGCGAGCAGCACCGAGCCGAGCGCGGCCATCGCCCACCGGCTGCTGCCGGGGCCGATCACCAGCGTCAGCACCACCACCGCGGTCAGCGCCACGCCCGCGGCCAGCGAAAGCACGTTGGCGGGCCGGTGTCCTTCGCGCCGCCACATCACCACGCCGTTGCCGAGCAGCGCCACCGGGGTGAACAGCGCCACGATCGCCACCGCGGGCAGCAGCAGCGACTCGCGCACCCAGCCGGGGGAGAACACCAGCAGCGTCAAGCCGAACAGCGTGGCGGCCACACCCAGCCACACCGCGTTGCTCACCCGCCGCGGTTCGGCGAGCACACCCGCCACGAACACCGCCAGTGCCATGGCGGACAACGATCCGTACAACGCGCCGATGACGGTCTCCTCGTGAACCGGGCGGTGGGGCACATCACCTTAGGCGATGCCAGCCGAGGTGAGCGGGGCCGACCACCACCCCGCTTCCGCCCCCTGGTCCTGCACCATCGGGTGATTCCTTGTACGGTCGTGGTACTTCGGTTCAGACAGCAGCCGTCACCCACTCCGGTTGGACAACCGCATCCGGGGGCGGCGCTGCGGCGGTGCCCCCGTGTGTACGTGAGGAGGCCGCATGCCTTACCCCCATGCCCGCGCCAGCATGACCGTCTCCACCACCGCGGAAGCCACCGTGGTCATCGTCAGCGGCGAAATCGACTCGCTGATCACCCCGCGCCTGCGGGACCAGCTCGCCACCGAGGTCCGGCTCGGGCCCGCGGCCGTCGTGGTCGACCTGACCGAGACCACCTTCTGCTCGTCGGAGGGCCTGGCCACGCTGGTGGGTGCCTGCGGCGACGCGCACGCCGCGGGCATCCCGTTCACCATCGCCACCCGTCAGCACGCCGTGCTCCGCCCGCTCCAGCTGCTGAGCCTGGACAAGCTGCTGGTGGTCAAGCCGACCGTGGCCGAGGCGCTGGAGTGGGCGGCCCGCCCGCTCACCACGCAGAACTGAGGCGGAAGGTCCCCAGCGACAGCGCACCGTCGAACACCAGGTACAGGTCGGCCCGCCCCCGGGCGCCGGTCAGCGGAGCCGACACGGTCGCGTAGTCGTACCGGCCGCCCGTGCCCGGCACCGCCAGGGTGCCGAGCACGGGGCCGGCCGGTCCGCCGGTGCGGACGGTGATCGTGGCCGGGCCGGGTGCGGAAACCAGCGCGGTGATTCCGGCGGCGTGCAGCTCGGCGTCCCGGAAGCAGATCCAGCCGTCCCCGGCCGAGGTCACCGACGTGCCGCGCTCCTTCGACCGGTCGGTGAGGGTGATCCCCGCGTAGTCGTCGAAGTTCTCCGCCTCGGTCACGCGGTGCAGGTCGCGCGGTGGAATGGCCTCACCCCGCACGCGCACCGTGCCCCGCACCCGGATGTCCGCGCTGGACGACCCGATCAGCACGTCGTGCGTGGCCGTTTCGACCACCCAGCGGTCCCGGGTGACGTCCCAGTGCGCGAGGTCCGCGGCCCGCAGGGGCAGCGTCACGGTCTTGGCTTCCCCCGGCGCCAGGTGCACGCGCGCGAACGCCCGCAGCCGCAGGTTCGGCTGCGGATCGCGGGAGGTCCGCTGGTGGGTGTAGAGCTGCACGACCTCGGCACCGGCTCGCGTGCCGGTGTTCGCCACGACGACGTTCACGCCGACCTCGCCGTGGGCGGACATCGACAGCGCGCTCAACCGCAGGTTCCGGTAGTCGAACGCGGTGTAGGACAGGCCGAAGCCGAACGGGTACAGCGGGTCGCCGGTGAAGTACTGGTAGGTGCGTCGGGCCTTGATGATGTCGTAGTCGAGCAGGTCCGGGAGGTCGGCCGCCGAGCGGTACCAGGTCTGGGTCAGCCTGCCCGCCGGGTTCACGTCGCCGTAGAGCACGTCGGCCAGCGCGTGCCCGGTCTCCGCGCCCGCGTGCGTGGTCCACAGGATCGACCGGAGGTGCTCCTGCGCCCAGCCGATCGTGGTCGGATAGCTGTTCTCCAGCACCAGCACGGTGTCCGGATTGGCCTGGCGGACCGCTTCGAGCACCGCCTGCTGCGCGCCGGCCAGGGCCAGGTCCTGCCGGTCGTCGTCCTCGCGGCCGCTGATGAACGGCATGCTGCCCGCCACCACCACGGCGACGTCGGCCGCGCTCGCCACCGCGACCGCTTCCTCGATGCCGCTGCGCACGACCTCCTTGGTGAACACCGTGGCCTCGGCGGCCGACTCCGCGGTGATCCTCAGCCGCCCGTCCGCGCCGGCGACCACGTACTTCTGGTCGCCGAACCACGAGTCGTCCACCTCGTTGCCCGCGTACTCCAGCACGTGCCCGCCGCCGTGGGCGACCAGCTTGAACTGCTGCTGCACGAACCAGCCGGTCGGCTGCACGGCGTCGTTCACCAGCGTGCGATCCGGTCCGAAGGAGACGAACCGGCCGTTCGACACCGCGCGCAGGGTGACGATGCCCTCACCCCAGTCGCAGACGTCGAACAGGGTGTCGTCCCCGGTGGACGCGGAAACGGTCAGCGCGGTGGCGGCCGCGGTCGCGGTGACGTGACCGCCGGGGGCGCGCAGGGCGATCCGGTCCACGCCTTCGGCGGTGCTCACCGCCGCACCCGCCGCCTCGGTGATCCCGAGCAGCGGCGTGATCCGGTAGGGCAGCGCACCGGAGTACCAGTCGGTGTAGAGCGTGTCCGCGAGCTGGCCGATCACCGCGACCGTGCGGCCACGCGGCAGCGGCAGCAGCCCGTCGTTCTTCAGCAGCACGATCGCCCGCGCGGCGGTCGTCCTGGCCAGCGCCCGGTGCTCCGGGGTGTCCACCACCTCCTTGCCCAGGTGCCCGTACGGTCCGCCGCCCGGGTCGAACTCGCCGAGCCGGACGCGCAGGCTGAGGATGTGCCGGACCGCGTCGTCCACATCGGACTCGGCGAGCAGGCCCTGCGCCAGCGCCGCGTGCACGGCCTCGATGGTCTTGGCCGAGTTGGTGTCGTCGACGGTGAAGCTGTCCAGCCCGGCCTTGAGCACCGCGGCGTCGGCTTCCGGCTGGGTGGCGAAGTAGCCCTGGCTGCCGGTCAGGTTGTTCGGCCCGCCGGCGTCGGTGACGTTGCACAGCGGGCGGGCCGTCCAGGAGCGCACCACGTCGTTGTGGTCGTGGTGCGCGGTCATCGGCCTGCCGTTGACCAGGTTGTACGCCGACATCACGCCGGTGGCGGCGTCGGCGGAGAGCGCGGGCCGGAAGGCGGACTCGTAGTACTCGCGCTTGACCCGCGGTCGCAGCACCGACGACGTGGTGTCGCGCCGGACCTCGTTGTTGTTGGCCAGGTAGTGCTTGAGCACCGGGGCCGCCCGCAGCCGGTCCGGGTCCTCGCCCTGGATGCCGCGGCCGTAGGCGGTGGAGATCACGCCGGTGAGGTACGGGTCCTCGGAGTAGCCCTCTTCGTTGCGGCCCCAGCGCGGGTCCCGCAGCAGGTTGACCACCGGCGCCCACAGCTGCAGCCCCCAGACGCCGGGGTTCTCCGCGTGGAAGCCGCGGGCCTCGGTGCCGACCGCGGTGCCGACCCGCTCGACCAGCTCCGGGTCCCAGGTGCTCGCCAGCCCGATGGCCTGCGGGAACACCGTCGCCGTCGCGGTCACCACCGCCCCGCCGTTGGACCTGTCGGTGGACCACGCCACCCCGTGCAGTGCTTCGGTGCCGGTTTTGAACGCCGCCACCCCCAGCCGTGGCACCGGGGCCTGGTACTGGTGCAGCAGCGCGACCTTCTCGTCGAGCGTGAGCCGCCCGAGCAGGTCGGCCACCCTGGCGTCCAGGCCCAGTGACGGGTCGCGGAACGGGAACTCGGCGGCCTGCGCCCCGGCCGGGCGCGGTGGCGCCAGGGCCAGCAGGGGAGCCGCGGCGGCGATCGCCAGCACGCGGCGGCGGGACACGGGATCGTTGAACACATCCACCTCCGGACAACGCTGTCGAAGCGATTCGACAGTCATCGAGGACCTGTCGGGATAGCAGTGGTGCGCGGTGTCCGGGACTATGGCACCGTGACCGTGGCCGGGTCAACGGTCCTTGTGTTCTTCGGCGGACTGGCCTAACCTCACGCACCCAGACATTCGTCGATGCGCTTCGACTCCGCGGGAGGGTGCGGGATGATCACCATCGCCGACGTCGCCCGTGATGCCGGGGTCGCGCCGAGCACGGTCTCGTACGTGCTTTCCGGCAAGCGCTCGATCTCCGCGGAGACCCGCCGCCGGGTCGAGGCCAGCGTCCGCAAGCTGGGCTTCCACCCGCACGCCGGGGCCAGGGCGCTGGCCAGCAGCCGCACCCAGGTGCTCGCGCTGGTGGTCCCGCTGCGCGCCGACATCCACGTGCCGGTGGTGATGCGGTTCGTCACCTCGGTGGTCACCGCCGCCCGCAAGCACGACCACGACGTGCTGCTGCTGACCGCCGACGAGGGCCCGGACGGGTTGCGCCGGGTGGCCGGTTCGGCCAGCGCCGACGCCATCCTGGTGATGGACGTGGAGGCCGACGAGCCGCGGGTGCCGGTGCTCCAGTCGCTGCTGCGGCCGGTGGTGCTGATCGGCGTGCCGGACGACCCGGCCGAACTGTCCTGTGTGGACCTCGATTTCACCGCCGCCGCGGTCAGGTCGGTGCAGCACCTGGCCGACCTCGGGCACACCGAGATCGCGTTGATCGGGCCCTCGCCCGCGGTCTACGAGCGGGGCACCAGTTTCGCGGGCCGGTTCCTGCGTGGTTTCGCCGCCGGCGCGCGGGAACGCGGCCTGCGGGCCACCAACCACGCCTGCGCCCCGTCGTACGCGGCGGTGCGCGAGTGCGTGGAGAAGATCCTGGCCGGGCAGCCGGAGCTGACCGGGCTGGTGGTGCACAACGAGGCGGTGCTCGGCGGGGTGCTGGCCGAACTGCAGCGGCACGGCAGGCGCGTGCCGCGGGACGTGTCCGTGGTGGCGGTCGCCCCGGAGGACATGGCCGCGCAGTACTCGATCCCGCTGACCACCGTGGCGATCCCGTCCGACGACGTGGGCCGGATCGCGGTGGAGATGGCGATGCGGCAACTGGACGGGGCGGGTTCGGCCGAGGTCAGGCTGCTGTCGCCGAGGCTGACGCCGGGGGAGAGCACCGCGCGCCGGCGCTGAACCCGCCGGTGTGCCCGGTTCCGCCCGCGGTGTTTCGAAGCGCTTCGATCAACGGAGGACCAGATGAGCAGTGCAGCTCGAACCCTCGTCGTCAGCGCGCTCAGCGCACTCTTGCTCGCCGCCTGCGGTCCCGGCGAACCCGGGCGGGCCGCGGGGGAGATCACCGCCCTGGACTACTACGCCGACCAGCAGGGCAGCAAGGCGTGGCAGCAGGTGCTGGACACCTGCGCCGCCGAAACCGGGATCAAGGTCACCCGGCAGACCGTGCCGACCGACCAGCTGCTGCCCAAGATCCTCAAGGACGCCAGTTCGCGCACGCTGCCGGACCTGCTGTTCGCGGACAACCCGTCGCTGCAGCAGATCGCCGCCACCGGCGCGCTCACCCCGCTGACCGACTACGGCATCTCCACCGACGGGTACTTCCCCGGCATCGTCAAGGCCGGGACCTACCAGGACAAGGTGTACGGCCTCGCGCCGGGGGTGAACGGGCTGGCGCTGATCTACCACAAGGACTTGTTGCAGCAAAAGGGGATCGAGCCGCCGCAGACCTGGGAGCAGCTCAAGGCCGCAGCCGCCGCGCTGACCGCCGACGGCAGGTACGGCCTGGCGTTCTCCGCGCTGGCCACCGAAGAGGGCGTGTGGCAGTTCCTGCCGTTCTTCTGGAGCAACGGCGCCGATCTGGCGCAGCTGGACTCCCCGCAGTCCGTCGAGGCGATGCGCTTCGTCAGCGACCTGGTGACCGCGGGCTCGGCGTCGAAGTCGGTGCTCAACTGGAACCAGAACGACGTGGCCGACCAGTTCGTCACCGGCAACGCGGCGATGATGGTCAACGGCTCGTGGAACCTGGCGCGGCTGGACGAGACGGCCGGGCTGGACTACGGCGTGGTCCCGATCCCGACGCCGCGGGCCGGGGTCGCCCCGGTGGTCGCGCTCGGCGGTGAGGTCGGCGCCATCCCGGCCACCGGCGCCGACCGCCAGCAGGCCGCGGCGAAGGTGCTCGGCTGCATCCTCAGCGAACCCAACATGGTCGCCTGGGACAAGGCGCACGCCTACGTCCCGTCGAAGGCCGGCGTGGCGAAGCGGTTCGGCCAGGAGAACCCGGCCATGCAGCCGTTCGTCACCGAGGTGGAGACGGCGCGGTCCCGGACCGCCGAACTGGGTGAGAAGTACTCGACGGTCTCACAGGCGCTCGGCGGGGCACTGCAGTCGGTGCTGGCCGGGCAGCAGTCGCCCGAGGACGCGCTGCGGGCGGCGCAGGAGCAGGCGGGCAGGCCGTGAGGCTGGGCGCCTCGCGCTGGGCCTTCCTGCTGCCCGCTCTGCTGTACGTGCTGTTGTTCTTCGGGTACCCGCTGGTCAACAACGTCTCGATGAGCCTGCGTGAGTACTCGGTCCGCTCGTTCTACACCGGCGAAGCGCCGTTCGCCGGGCTGGACAACTACGCGGCGGTGCTCAGCGACCCGCTGTTCGGCACGGCGGTGCTCAACACCGCCGTGTTCACCGTCGCGTCGATCTTCTTCCAGTTCACCATCGGCCTGGCGCTGGCGGTGTTCTTCAGCGGCCGGTTCCCGTTGAGCGGACTGCTGCGGTCACTGCTGTTGCTGCCGTGGCTGCTGCCGCTGGTGGTCAGCGGCGCGGTCTGGCGGTGGATGCTGGACCAGGACCACGGCGTGCTCAACGCGGCCTTGCGGGCGGCCGGCCTCGCCGACGGGCCGACGCCGTGGCTGACCGATCCCGGCTGGGCGCTGCCCGCGGTCGTCCTGGTGAACATCTGGATCGGCATCCCGTTCAACCTGGTCATCCTGCACGGCGGCCTGCGGGCCATCCCGGCGTCGCTCTACGAGGCGGCGGCACTGGACGGGGCGGGTGCCTGGCAGCGGTTCCGGCACGTCACCTGGCCGCTGCTGCGCCCGGTCACCGCGGTGGTGCTGATGCTCGGGCTGGTCTACACGATCAAGGTGTTCGACGTGATCATGGTGGTCACCGGCGGCGGCCCGGCCAACGCCACGCAGACCCTGACCACCTGGGCCTACCAGCTCTCCTTCGACGGGGACTTCGCCTTCGGGCAGGGCGCGGCGGTGGGCAACCTGCTGGTGCTCGTGGCCACCGCGTTCGGCCTGCTCTACCTGCGTTCGGCGCGGGCCCAGCTGGCGGAGGCGCAGCGGTGACCCGGTACCTGCGCACCGCGGCGGGCACCGCGGTGGTGATCGTGCTGCTGTTCCCGCTGTACTGGATGGTCAACGCGTCGCTGCAGCCGGCGGGTTCGCTGCTCAAGCCGTCACCGGACTGGGTGCCGGTGCACGGCACGCTCGACGGTTACCGCAGCGCGCTGGCCACCCAGGGCTCGCACCTGCTGGCCAGCCTGGCGGTCGCGGCGGGCACCGTGGTGGTGTCGCTGGTGATCGCCGTGCCCGCCGCCTACGCCCTGGCGCAACTGCGTGTCCGCGGCGTGCAGGCGTTCGTCTTCGCGCTGCTGATCGTGCAGATGGTGCCGGGGCCGGTGATGGCGAACTCGCTCTACACCCTGTTCAGCGAGTTCTCCCTGATCGACAGCTACGCGGGCCTGGTGCTGGCCGACTCCACCGCGACCATCCCGTTCGCGGTGCTGGTGCTGCGGGCGTTCATGCTCGCCATCCCGCGTGAGCTGCCGGAGGCGGCCAGGGTGGACGGCGCCGGGTACTGGCGGGTGTTCGCCTCGATCATCGTGCCGGTCAGCCGCAACGCCATGGTCACCGCCGGGCTGTTCTCGTTCCTGTTCGCCTGGGCCGACTTCCTGTTCGCCGTCACGCTCACCACGGGACGGGGGATCGAGCCGATCACGGTCGGCATCTACCGGTTCATCGGCAACCAGAGCGCGGACTGGAACGCGGTGCTGGCCACCGCGGTGCTGGCTTCGATCCCGGCGGCGGTGCTGCTGGTGATCGCGCAGCGGTACGTGGTCGCCGGGGTCACCGGCGGCGCGCTCAAGGACTAGGGAGTGTGCATGATCGAAGTGCGGGTGCGCCACGAAGTGATCCGGATCGAGCCGTGGGGCCCGGACAGCCTGCGCGTGCGCGTGGGCAGGCACCGGATCGTCGACGACGTGCCGGGCGCGCTGGTCGCCCCGAAACCGTCCGAGGTGCAGGAAACGGAGCATCGGGTGGTCAACGGTGCCCTGACCGCTGCGGTGGACCTGGTCGGCACCGACACCGGCGTGGTGCCGGTGCTGTCGTTCACGCGCACGGACGACGGCGCCGAGTTGTTCTCCGAGCAGCGTGCGCACTTCTGGTGGCCCGGCCCGCGCCTGCGTGAGGAACGCGGTGGCGGCTACGCCCGGCTGGAGCAGCGTTTCCACGCCTACGAAGGGGAGCGGTTCTTCGGCCTCGGGCAGCACACGCACGGGCGGCTGGACCAGAAGGGCATGGTGCTCGACCTGGTGCAGCGCAACGGTGAGGTGTCGATCCCGTTCGTGCTCTCGAGCCGGGGCTACGGCCTGCTGTGGAATTCGCCCGCCCTCGGCCGGGTGGAGCTGGCGGAGAACGGCACGCGGTGGGTCGCCGACTCGGCGCGGCAGATCGACTACTGGGTCACGGCCGGTTCGCCGTCGCAGGTCCTGTCCCGCTACGCCGACGCGACCGGGCACGCGCCGATGCTGCCGGAGTGGGCGAGCGGGTTCTGGCAGTCGAAGCTGCGTTACCGCAGCCAGGCGGAGCTGCTCGCGGTGGCCAGGGAGCACAAGCGCCGCGGCCTGCCGATGTCGGTGCTGGTGGCGGACTTCTTCCACTGGACGCACCTCGGCGACTGGCGGTTCGACCCGGCCGAGTGGCCCGACCCGGACGCGATGATCGCCGAACTGGACTCGCTGGGCATCCGGCTGATGGTGTCGATCTGGCCGTCGGTGAGCCCGCTGAGCGCGAACTACCCCGAGCTGCGCGACCGGGGGCTGCTGGTCGGCACCGAACACGGGGTGCCGGTGCACGCGCCGTGGCACGACAAGGGTTTCGACGTCGAGATGCCGGTCACCTTCTACGACCCGACCAATCCGGCGGCACGCGAGTTCGTCTGGTCGGTGGTCAAGCGGAACTACTACGACCGCGGGGTGCGGGCGTTCTGGCTGGACGCCTGCGAACCCGAGTTGCAGCCGGGGCACCCGCACAACCTGAGCTTCCACAGTGGACCGGGGACCGAGGTGGCGAACCTGTACCCGCTGGCGAGCGCGCAGACCTTCCACGAGGGCGGTCGCGCCGCCGGCGCCGACGACGTGGTGCTGCTGTGCCGGTCGGCGTGGGCGGGCAGCCAGCGCTACGGCGCCGCGTTGTGGTCGGGTGACATCCCGGCCACCTGGGCTTCGCTGCGGGCGCAGGTGCGGGCCGGGCTGAACGTGGCGGTTTCCGGCATCCCGTGGTGGACCACGGACATCGGCGGTTTCCACGGCGGTGACCCGGAGTCGCCGGAGTACCGGGAGCTGATGGTGCGGTGGTTCCAGTACGGGGTGTGCTGCCCGCTGTTCCGGTTGCACGGGGTGCGGGAGCCGCGCGGGTCGTTCGGACCGGACATGACCGGCGGGCCGAACGAGGTGTGGAGCTACGGGGAGGTGGCGGGGGAGCTGATCGCGCAGTCGCTGTGGCTGCGGGAACGCCTGCGCCCGTACCTGATGACCCAGATGCGCACCGCCCACGAGCACGGCACGCCGCCGATGCGCCCGCTGTTCGTGGAGTTCCCGGAGGACGCCGGTTCCTGGGCGGTCGACGATGAGTTCCTGTTCGGCCCGGACCTGCTGGTCGCCCCGGTGCTGCACGCGGGCGCCACCACGCGCGAGGTGTACCTGCCGCCGGGGGCGACGTGGACGGACGCGTGGACGGGCGAGGTGTGCAGCGGCGGCCGGGTCGACGCCCCGCTCGACCGCATCCCGTTGTTCCTGCGTGACGGAGCGAAGTTGCCGATCTCCGGGTGATCCACCGGTGAGCCGGGCGCGTAGTAGTCGGCATGGCGTGGCGAGTGGCGAACGCACTGCAGGAACTGCTGGCGCAACTGGACGCGCTGGCCCCGGACCGCAACCGGGCCAGCGACGGCTCGATCGGGGACGGCGCGCACCAGAACCGTGACAGCGACCACAACCCGTGGTACGGCCCGGGCATCGTGACCGCCCGGGACTTCACCCACGACCCGGCGGGCGGGCTCGACTGCCACTGGCTGGCCGCGCGGCTGGTCGAGGTGCGGGACCGGCGGATCAAGTACGTGATCTGGGACGACCGGATCGTGGACTCGCGGACCAGCCCGTGGGTGTGGCGGCCGTACCACGGGGAGAACCCGCACACCAAGCACCTGCACCTGTCCGTGATGCCCAACCCGTCCTGCGACGACGTGACGCCGTGGGACCTCGGCGCCACCGCCGCGGCGGTCGACAACGAGGAGCACAGCGTGGAACTGACCCCGGGCACCTACGTGTCCAAGACCCTCGTCTGCCCGGCGGTCCCCGCCGACCTGGTGGTGAGCCTGGGCTTCGTCTCGTTCACCGTGCACCACACGAAGTTCTTCGGGCCGACCCCGGAAGCGGGGAGCGCCGAGCTGGCCGCGTACGGGGAGCAACGGGTCGACCCGGCGCGGCCGTACGTGCTGCCGGTCCCGGCGGGGGCGCTGACCGCGGAGGTGCTGTACTCGCTGGAGGTCACCCAGCCGCAGCACACGGCGGTGGCCGCTTTCCGAACCCGCTGACTCACCGCTCCGACACCGAGGTCACCTTCACCGACAACTCCTGCTTCGACGACTTCGTGGAGATCGACTCCTCGGGCGTGTACGAGGCGGTGTCCCCGGTGACCCGGAAGGAGCCGATTTGGGCACCGTCTTCTCCGCCGCTCACCTCGTAGGTGACGGTGTAGGTGATCGAAGGGTCGAGTTCCGCGCCGCGGTACTCCGGCTTGATCGAATACTCGAGTGAGCAACCGGCCGAGCCGAAGCACTTCTTCGACGTCACGTTGAGCTGGATGCCGAAGTCACCGGCGTCCGGCGTGTAGTAGTTGCGGGTGGTGGTCGTGGTCGGCGCCGCCGCCCGGGCGGGCGTGCTCTTGCGCACGCAAGGTGGCTGCTCCGACGAATCTGCGCACACCGAGGGTGGTGTGGCCGCCGTTTCCGCCTTCGACCCGGTCAGCACGACGACGGCCACTCCGGTCGCGGCCAGCAGGACCACCGCCACGAGCAGGAGGAAGGTGCGACGAGTAACGGCCATGGTGGTCCTCCCGCGCGGTTGATGTGCCGGATAACTCGCCACCAATCCGCGCGGTGTTACTCGCCCGCCCGGTCGGGTGAGGGCGGAAGACCCTATTTCCGGGTCAGGACCACCAGTGGTATTTCGCGGTCGGTTTTTGCTCGGTAGGAGCGGTAGGTGGGAAACAGTTCCACCATCGCCTCCCACAGCCGGTCCCGCTCGGCCCCCTCGGCGCGCGCCGCGACGGCGGTGAACTCCTCGGCCCCCACCTGCACGGTGACCTCCGGCTCGGCGGTCAGGTTGAGGTACCACGCGGGGTGTCGGGCGGCCCCGCCGTTGGAGGCGACCACGACGTACCGGCCGCCGTCCTCGCCGTAGTAGAGGGCGGTGCGCCGCAGCCGGCCGCTCTTGCGCCCACGGGTGGTGAGCAGCAACGCGGGCACGCCGTGGAACACGCCACCCTGCTCGCCGCCGGTCTCGAGGTAGCGCCGCACGTGCTGGGCCACCCACGCGGTGGGGCTGTCCGTCGGTTCGGGCACGCCCTCACCCTAGCGACGTCACCCACCCCGCGATGCGGTAAGTTCGACGGGCGATCCGCGGGGGTCCCATCGCGCCCGCAGTCGTGTGGGGCCGGTAGCTCAGTTGGTCAGAGCAGGGGACTCATAATCCCTTGGCCGCGGGTTCGAGCCCCGCCCGGCCCACGAGGGGTTGCTTCGGTTCTTTCACCGCTTCGGAATACGAGGGCGGCGCAGGGCTGGCGGCCGTTCGGCCCGACGATGATTCCGGAAAGGCGATCGCGCACCATTTTCGGGGCGCAGTTCGAGGTGCGCGATCTCATTCCACGGGGAATAGCGGGTAGTGCTGGGCCGCGATCAGCTCGTCGCCGGGGTCGCGGGCGGGAGGCGGTGGAGTTTGATTCGGTGGGCGCCGTCGCGGGCGGCGAGGCCGGTCAGCGGGTCGCGGCTGGTCACCAAGGTGAAGCAGGAGGCCGAACCCGGCAGCAGCGGGCGCACCTGCTCGGCGCTGCCCGCGTTGTCCAGCAGGAGCAGCATCCGGCGCCCGTCGACCAGGGAGCGGAAGCGGGCCGCGCGTTCGGCGAGGGCTTCGGGCACGTCCACCACACCGAGCGTGCGCAGGAGGCCGGCGAGCGCGTCCGAAGGGGAGACCGGCCCGCGCAGGTCCACGTAGAGCCTGCCGTCCGGGAAACTGTTCCGCCGCCGGTGTGCCCAGTGCACGGCCAGCGCGGTCTTGCCCGCCCCCGCCGCACCGGTCACCAGTGAGATCCCGTCCGGCAGCAGGCTGTCCAGCTCAGCCAGCTCCTCCTGCCTGCCGGTGAAGCCGGGCACGTCGACCGGTAGTTCACGGGACCGCACGAGGTCGCCGTTCAGCACGCGGCGATGGAGTTCACGCAACTCCGGGCCGGGTTCGAGGCCCAGTTCGCTGACCATCGTGTGCCGGGCCCGCCGGTAGGCCGCCAGCGCCTCGGCCCGGCGACCGGCGTTGTGCAGCGCGGTCACCAGCAGCAGGTGCGCTCGTTCCCGCAGCGGGTGTTCAGTCAGGAAGTCGGTGAGCTCGCCGAGGATCGCTTCGTGCAGACCCGCGTTCAACTGGGCCTGGTGGAGCGCTTCGGTCGCGGTGAGCCGGCGTTCGACCAGGCGACGGCTCCAGTCGGTCAGCGGCGTCACCCGCAAATCCGCGAACGGCGTACCGCGCCACAGCGCCAGTGCCGCCCGCAACGACTCGATGGCGCGCTGGGGCTCCCGGTCCACCAACGCCAAACCCGTCTCGAGCAACGCGTCGAAGCGGTCGGCGTCCACTTCGCCCGCCCGGACCCGCAGCTGGTAGCCGACGGTGTGGAACGACAGCCGATCGGGGTCGTCGAGCACCCCGCGCAACCGGTGCACGTGCACCTGCAGCTTCCGCACGGCCCGCGGATCACGGCCCCCGTCCCACAGCGCGTCGGTGAGCAGGTCCACCGCCACCAGCCGGTTGGACCGGGCGAGCAGCGTGCCCAGCAGGGTCCGCTGCAGCCGCCCGGACACCACGCGCAGCCGGTCACCGGATCGGACCTCCACCGGGCCCAGCACCCGGAACTCCGTGCGACCCCCCGATCTCGCGGTCCTCGGCAGCAGCAACCTGGTGGTCATCGGCCTTCTTCCCTCGGTGCCCCTTCCGGCGTCACCGGGAACGCTAGACTGCCGAGGCGAGCCGCCCCCAGTGTCGATGTGCACAGTGCGACCGGCATCCGGTCACCGTCCGCTGTGCCGGCGGGGCGACAGGACGAAGGCGTAGGAGCTGCCCGCGATGCCCAGCCGGTCCGACCACGAGCACCTGCGCCTGGTGTACCGGCAGGCGTCCGGCCCGGACGGCGTGCGGCGGGTGCTGGAACTGCTGGCGCACCGGTGCGGGGCGCAGGTGGTGCTCGCGGGACCGGGTGAGGGGCAGGCGGTCCCGCCGGACTCCGGGCCACTCCTGCGCCTGATCGAGCAGGACCTCGCCGAGGACGTGCTCAGGGTGCGGGCCGGGCACGTCGACTCCGCCGCCGTGCACGCGGCGGGGCAGGAGATCGCGGTACTGCCGGTGGGGCCACCCCCCGAGCGGCCGGTGCTCGTCGTGGCGCGCCGGGGTCCGCTGACCGCGCAGCACCGCGGCTTGCTCGCCGCCGCGGTGGATCCGCTCTGGCTGTGCTGGCGCGCCGCGCTCGCCGAGCAGCGTGCCGAGCGCTTCGGGCAGGCCGACGCGGCGATGCGCGAAGCGGTGCTGCACCTGCTCATGGTGGGACACCTCTCCGGCGCCCGCCGGACCGCGGCGGTGCTCCGTCCACCACTGCCCGAGCCGGCCCGGGTCCACGTGATCGCGGCTGCCCCCGGGTCCCGCGACCGGCTTTCCCCGCGGTGCCGGGAAGTCTTCGGCGAGGCCGCCTGGGTGGTGCCGTGCCCGGTGTACAGCGGGCACGTCATCGTCATCTCCCCGGCCGAGCCGGGTGATGACGGGGAAGGCACCGGCCCGGCCCCGAGCCGCCTGATCCGGGAACTGGCCGAAACGGTGCCCGGGATCCGGATGGGCGTCGGGCAGCGGGTCGCGCTGCGAGACCTTCCGGTCGGCTACAAGCAGGCGTTCCACGCCCTGTCGGTGGCCCGCCACCGGCCCGAGCGCTACGCCCGGTTCTCGCCCCGCACCGAGCTGGCCGAGTTGCTGGGGCACGCCGGGCAGGCGTGGGCCGCGAGCACGCTGGCGCCGCTGCTGGCTCACCGGCCCGCCCGTGCCCAGGACCCCGACACCTTCGAACTGCTGGCCACGTTGCTGTCGTGGCTCGATTTCGGTGCCAGGGCGGCGTCACAGCTGAAGATCCACCGGAACACGCTTTCCGCGCGCCTGCATCGCATCGGTGCCGAACTGCGCCGCGACCTCACCCGCTTCGCCACCCAGGCCGAACTCCACCTGGCGTTGCAGTTGGTGGACGAGCGGCCGCACCCCTACGCCGCGACCGAGCCGATCGAACTCGGCGAACTGCTGAACCGCCCGGAAATCCGGCGCTGGGCCGGGGTCCAGCTGGCTCCGCTGCTGGCCGACGACCGGCGGGTGCTGCTGACCACCGTGCGGACCTGGTTCCAGCACGACCTGCGCACGACCCCGGTGGCGACCGCACTGGGGCTGTCCGGGCACGGCCTGCGCAAGCGCCTGGCCCGGGTGGAAGCCCTCCTCGGCCGGGCGCTGCTGACCGGTCCGTCGGCCCGCTACGACCTGTTCCACGCGCTCCGCGGTTACGAAGCCGACAGCTGACTCTCTCTTTCCGGTCACATTGTTGTTTGCCTGCGTCCAAGCAATTCGGCATTGACGCGCATTAGCACATCGGAACGACTCCCATCCGGTGCTCTCCGGAGTCCGCGGAAGTCCAGGTCGGTGGCCTATGGACAAAGGGCTTCGGCAAGCGTACTACTGAGGTTGCGACGTTCTCCGTACTCCGGGGACCAGGCCGGGGAGGTCCTACTTTGTTGCGCTCTCACCGCCGAGCCGGTAATCCGGAGAACTGATCGCATTCGCGGTGAAAACCCGACTCTCATTTTGAGGAATCGTCATGCCCGAAAAACCGGAATCATTGCGGCCACTGGATCTCGACGACCTGCGCAGCGCGCTGGCCGAGGCCGGGCAGCCGTGGGACAGTGGGCTCACCTCGATGACCGCCATGGAGGAGCCCGAACGCGTCATCCGGCTGGGGGTGCCGCCCCGGCCCGAACTTCCCGACCACGACGAAGCCGTGGCCGCCACCGTGGGCGGCTTCCAGGCGGCGGGCGCGCCGACCGCGTTCGACCTGCGGAACGTGAGCGGCGTCAGCTACGACACCGCCGTCAAGGACCAGGGCGGTTGTGGTTCCTGCGTGGCCTTCGGCGCGGCCGCGGCCATGGAGACCGTCTTCCGATTCACCCGCCGGACGCAGCTGCCGGTGGACCTCTCGGAAGCCCAGCTGTTCTACTGCCACGGCCGGGCCGAAGGCCGGAACTGCGGGAACGGCTGGTGGCCGGACCGGGCGCTGATCGCGGCCCGCGACAAGGGGATCACCTTCGAGGACTACTACCCGTACACCGCCGGGGACCAGAACTGCGCGAACCTGAACGCCGACTGGCCGAACCGGCTGGCCAAGGTGACCAGCTTCGAAACGATTTCCGGCAACGGCCCGAAGATGAAGGAATCCATCGCCACCTACGGTTCCGTGGTCGCCTGCTTCAACGTCTACCAGGATTTCTTCAGCTACCGGAGCGGGGTCTACCGCCACGTCACCGGGGACCTGGCCGGTGGGCACTGCGTCGTCCTGATCGGCTACGACGACGCCGCCGGGTGCTGGATCGCCCGCAACAGCTGGGGCACCGGCTGGGGTGAGTCCGGTTACTTCCGCATCGCCTACGGGGAATGCGGGATCGAAACCTACCAAACCTGTGCCGTGTACGGCGTGAACATCCGCGCCTGGCTGCCCAACCAGCAGATCCAGGGCCTGTGGAGCAACGAGGCCGACGCCAACGTGTGGACCTACGGTGCGCAGCGCGGCTGGCTCAAGCTCGACAGCGGTTCACCGGTCACCTCGCACGCCATGCTCGACGAACTGGCCGCGGCGAAGGGCGCCGGGCAGCCGGTCGGGTTGTTCGAGGACAACGGCAGTGTGAAGCAAATCTACGCCTGGTAAGGAGGATCATGTCGAATCACCGATCGGCACCGACGCTCACCCCGCCCGCGGTCCAGGGCACCTCCGACGTCGACGTGCCGGGCAC
Organism: Amycolatopsis sp. NPDC045836; assembly: GCF_056431745.1. Taxonomy (NCBI): domain Bacteria; kingdom Bacillati; phylum Actinomycetota; class Actinomycetes; order Pseudonocardiales; family Pseudonocardiaceae; genus Amycolatopsis; species Amycolatopsis sp. NPDC045836. The sequence goes on from NZ_JBWKKF010000016.1 coordinate 147,581, forward strand.
GTCGGCCCCGACCGCCATCAGCGACGCCCAGATCGCCGCGCTGGTCACGGAATCCACCCCGCTCGCGGGACCGACGGCGCTGCCCTCGGCCGCCGCGGAAACGGTCACCGAGGTCACCGGCACCTGGCGCAACAACGTCAAGATCGACGCGCTGTGGTCGGTGGACGAGACCCGCAACGCCTGGGTCCGCGTCGTGGGCCTCGGCTGGCGGAAGATCTACAATGGACGCGACGGCGCGTACGCGGCCTTGGTGACGTTGTGCAGCCAGGCCCGGCAGACCAATCGCACGGTCAGCTTCCGGGAGGAAGCGGACGGCATGATCTACGAGGTCTACCTGTGGTGAGCACCCGGGGAGCCCGGACGACGGTCCGGGCTCCCCGGCTCCGCCACGGTCACCGAAATGCGGCGTTCTTCGAGTGGGACGGATTCCCATTCCCGGTTCAGCCGTAGCGCCACTTCGCAGCGACCCGGCGCGGTCGCCCGCAGCCGGAATTCCCGTTCCCCGCCCGCGCCCACCCCGGCCTTCGCGGTGTGGTGCCTTTCGCTGCCCGCCGTTTCCAGGCCGGTGCCGGACAATTCGAGGACCCACACGTATCCGGTGGTCGCGTTCTCCGGCAGGCGAATGATCAGTTCGTCTTCGACAGCGGCCTCGACCGGGTCCGCACCGGTTATTTCCAGCTCCACCACTTCAACCTGACCGCGGTGGAAGCCGGTGTCAAGGGAATCACCGCCGCAGGTCGAGGATCGCGTAACCGAACCCGCCGACGGCCAGGGTTTCGCCGTCGACGCGCACGCCGCTGCTTTCGACCGGGCGGGCGTGGCGCAACCGGCGGTCGGGCACGGCGGTGGTGGCGGCGTCCCGGCGGGGGTTGAGGGTGACGAGGAAGCGGTCACCGCGCAGGTAGGTCAGCGGGTAACCGTCGTCGAAAACCCGGACCGGGCTCCGGGTGCCGAGTTCGGGGTGCCGCTTGCGCAGGGCGAGCAGCCGCCGGACGAAGTGCAGCAGGGACCCGCGGTCGCGGAGCTGCGCTTCGACGGTCGGCCGGTTCGGGTCGGGGTCGATCGGGAGGTAGAGCCGGTCGGCGGGCGCGGTGGAGAAACCGGCGTTGGGCCCGGAATCCCACTGCATCGGCGTGCGGTTGTTCTGCCGTCCGGCGCTGCCTTCGACCTCGGGCAGGCCGCCGACCGCGCGCAGGCCGATCTCCTCGCCGTAGTAGATGGCGGGCACGGTCGGCCAGGTCAGCAGGAACGTCCACGCCGCGGGGAACTCCGCCGGCGTGCGGACGCCGTTGTTCAGCCGGGTCGCGCTGTCGTGGTTGGCGATCGGCATGATCGTGTGCCCGCCGCTGCCGATGGCCTTCGTCGCGGTGGTCCAGGCGTCGACGAAGGTTTTTGCCGTGCCGCCACCGGACGCGTCGAAGTAGGGGTTGTCGCGCCACAGCGACCGCCACGGTGCTCCGTCGCCGGGACCGTTGACGGGCAGGTAGAAGTCGCCGTCGAAGCCCGCGGGCACCGATGTCGCGGGATCGCCCCATTCGGAGACGAGCACGGCGCCGGGGTGGCGGCGGCCCGCCCACGCGCGCAGTTCACCCCACAGCTTGCCGGTTTCCACCCAGCCGGGGTCGTCCTTGACCAGGGTCGCGGCCATGTCGCAGCGGAAGCCGGAAACCCCGAGCCGGAGCCAGTGGTCCAGGACCGCGCGCATCGCGGCCCGGTTGGCCCGCGGGCCGTCGGCGTCGACGGGCAGCCGCCACGGCTCGGCGGGGTTCATCCGCGCGTAGCCGTAGTTGAGGGCGGGTTGCGTGGGGTAGTAGTTCATCCGGAAGGCGCCGGGTCGGGGTCCCGGCGAAGCGACGAACTGTTCGGGCAGCGAGCCGTCGGCGGGCAGCTGTTCGGGCGTCGCCCAGATGTAGCGGTCGTCGGTGAAGTCCCGCAACGAGTTCAGGAACCACGGGTGCTGGTCGGACGAGTGACCGGCGACGAGGTCGAACAGCACGCGGATGCCCCGGCGCCGGGCGGCGCCGACCAGGCGGGAGACGTCCTCTTCGTCGCCGTAGCGCGGGTGGACGCCCACGTAGTCGGTGACGTCGTAACCGCCGTCGGTGAACGCGGAGGGGAAGACCGGGTTGACCCACAGCGTGTCCACCCCGAGCCAGCGCAGGTGGTCGAGGCGCTCGACGATGCCGGCCAGGTCGCCGATCCCGCTGCCGTCGGTGTCCTGGAAGCTCTGCGGGTAGAGCTGGTAGAGCACGGCGTCGGCCAGCCAGGACGCCGAGCCCGGGGCGGCGGCCACCGGCGCGGGCGGCAGCACCGCCGCGCCCGCGAGCGCCGCGCCGGTGCCGAGCAGGAAAGACCGCCGGGAAACCACCATCGTCCGCTCCCAAGTTTGACTACGTATGCACGAACGTGGACAAGGTACGGCAGCGAAAGAGATAAAGGAAGTGCTTCACGTATTCTGGGTGGTCAGGTGCCGAACTCGATCTCCCCGGTCACGCGGCCGCGCCGGACCATGCGGCCGAAGGACAGCGCCGCCAGCACGAGCCAGCCGAGGGCGACGGCGAGTTCGAGACCCAGTCCGGCGAGCACGGTGCCCGGGGCGGCGCCGTCGAGGGTGGCGCGGATCGCGGCCAGGCCGTGGGTCATCGGCAGCGCGGCGCAGATCGCCTCCAGCCAGCCCGGCCAGAACGAGGTGGGCACGCTGACCCCGCAGAAGGTCATCAGCGTCAGGTAGCTGACGTTGAGGGCGACCCAGCGCACGCCGGGGAAGCCGAGCACCAGCGAGGCGACGAAGGTGCCGTAGCAGTAGCAGGCCAGGCCCACCACCGCGATCATCAGCGGCACGAGCAGGGCACGCGGCTGCGGCAGCGTGACGCCGAACAGCGGTGGCAGCACGAAGAAGGCCACGGTCGCCGCGGTGATCCCGGCGGCCAGGTGGTGCAGCCCGCGGCCCAGGTAGACGGTCACGTGGGTGGACGGGGCGGCGACCATCAGCGCCAGCGTGCCCGCCCGCCGTTCGCCGATGGCCAGCAGGATGACCACGGTGGCGTCGATGCTCACCACGGCGACGGCGTTGCCCACGAGCAGGTACTCCACCTGCTCGGCCGAGCCGAGCAGCCGCCCGATCAGCGCGTAGAAGCAGACCTGGACGAGCAGGCGGGCCAGCCAGGTGAAGGTCCAGGTGCGCCAGGTGTAGAAGGCGGAGAAGTCGGCGTAGGAGGCCAGGGCCGCGTGCTTGAGCACCCGCCACTGCGCCCGCATCACGCATCACCCCGCGTGCGCCGCAGGCGCAGCACCAGGCTGAGCAGGAACCAGCCCGCCAGCAGCCCGGCCAGGCCGAGCCCGCCGATCGCGAGCAGCCGGGGCCCCGCGTGCTCGACCGGGGCGGCGCCGAGCGCGTCGCGCATCAGCTCGGCGGAGAACGACAGGAACACCAGCCAGGACAGCGGTTCCAGGAAGTCGGGCAGGTAGGAGACCGGCACCATCACCCCGGAGAGCAGGTAGATCGGGAAGCTCAGGAAGTTCTGGTACACCCCGCCGTTGCGGCTGAGCAGCATCCCCGCGCAGAACACCAGCGCGGTGCCCGCCATCGCGAACAGCGAAACCGCCATCGCCGCGGCGAACACGCCGGGGTGGTGCACCTCGGGCACGCGGTCGAACAGCAGCCAGCCGAGCAGCCAGGTCTCACCCAGCGGCAGCACGCCGAGCAGCATCACCGCGGAGATCCGGCCCAGCAGCACCGGGTGCGGCGGGGTCGGCCCGGCCTGGGTCAGCTCCAGCGTGCCCAGCCACTTCTCCACCTGGACCAGATCGCCCGCCACCGCGATGGCGAACGACCACAGCCCGATCAACGCGGGCGCCAGCAGCGCGTTGGCCACCAGGTCCGGGCGGGCGGCGTGCACCACCACCGAGAGCAGCACCACCGCGGTGAACGGAATGGTGCACAGGCTGAGCAGGTCGTCCGGCTGGCGGCGGATCAGCCACAGCTGCACCCGCAGGCCGGTGACGTAGGCGCGCACCGGTCACAGCCCCATGCCGCGGGGGCCGATCAGATCGAGGTAGACGTCCTCGAGCGTCGGCGGCACCGCGCGCACGCTGAGGACTCCGTCGTCGAGCAGCGACGCGAGCACGGCCCGCGCCGACGCCTCACCGTCGGTCCGCACGCACAGCAGTCCCTCGCGGTCGGTCACTTCGAGCACCCCGGGCAGTTCCCGGACCCTGGCGGCGGCCGGGGCGGGCACGTCCTCGGCCTCGACCCGGCGGTTCCTGGCCGACATGGCGGCCAGCCCGCGTGGTGTCTCGGTGGCCACCACGCGGCCTTCGTCGATCAGCGTCACCCGCTGGCAGACCGCTTCGGCTTCGGCCATGTCGTGCGTGGTGAGCAGGATCGTCAGCCCGCCGGCCCGCAGTTCGCCGACCAGCTCGCGGAATTCGCGGGCGGCGACGGGGTCCATGCCGATGGTGGGTTCGTCGAACAGGACGACCTCGGGATCGCCGATCAGCCCCCGCGCCAGGTGCAGCCGCTGCTTCATGCCGCGGGAGAAGGTTTCGACCAGTTCACCCGCCTTGGCGCCGAGGCCGAACCGGTCGAGCAGCTCGTCGGCCCGGCGGGCGGCGCGGTCGTCGGGCAGCCGGTACAGCGCGGCCCAGTAGCGCAGGTTCTGGCGGGCGGTCAGGCGCCCGTAGAGGCCGCGTTCACCGCCGAAGACGAGCCCGAGGCGGGGCCGCACCGCGGCGGCCTCGCGCACCACGTCGTGGCCGAGCACGGTGACCGAGCCGGAATCGGGCAGCAGCACGGTGGAGACGATCTTGCACAACGTGGTCTTGCCTGCTCCGTTGGGCCCGAGCAGGCCGTGCACCTCACCGGCGGCGACCGACAGCGACAACCCGTCCAGCGCCACGTGGTGCTTCGCGCGTTTCCCCCTGCCGGTGCGGAAGGTGCGGCGCAACTGCTCCACGCGAACCGCGGTGTGGTCCATCGGCGCTCCCCTCGGTGCGGGGAAGGATAGCGGCCGCGGCGGACCCCGCCGACGCGTTTCCGGCGCAGTGGCAGGGGGTGGTTTGACGGTTGCGGCGGCGGCTCCCTAGCCTGGCGTAACCACAAGGGTGGTTACTCGAACGAAGGGCAGGAGCATGAGCACCCCAGGACAGCCGGAGAAGGTGGCGATCGTGGTGGACGAGGGGCTGCCGCCGGGGTTGGCGGCGAACACCGCGGCCGTGCTGGCGCTGAGCATCGGCAGGCAGGTCGAGGCGATCATCGGGCCCGAGGTGAAGGACGCCGACGGCAGCACGCACGCCGGCATCACCACGATCCCCATCCCGATCCTCACCGCGTCCGCCGCCAAGGTGCGGGAGATCCGGAACGGGGCCAAGGCGGCCGACGCTGACCTGCTCGTCGTGGACTTCACCGACTGCGCCCAGCGGACCCGCACCTACACCGACTACACCGGGCTGCTCGAGGCGGCCACGGACGGCGAGATCAACTACCTCGGCGTGGCCCTGTACGGGCCGAAGAAGGCGGTGCAGCGGCTGACCGGGAGCCTGCCGCTGCTGCGCTGAACCACCGTTGACAGGGTTCGCCGCCGGACCCTACCGTGTGAGGCGTAACCACGAGGGTGGTCACTATCCAGTGGACAAGGGGGCCGGGTTGACCAGGATCGAGCAGGAGAACGGGACGCTCACTCCCAGCGGACCGGTCACCGGGCCGTCCCTCTACGGCCCGCTCGCCTGCGTTGTCATCGCCGCGGCGTTGCTGAGCAGCTCGTACACGCTGACCAAGGTCGCGCTGCGCGACGTGCCGCCGCTGACCATCGGGCTGATCCGGTTCACGCTCGCCGCGCTGGTGCTGGCGGTGTGGGTGCACGTCGTCCGGCGCTACCCCCGGCCCTCCGGCGCGGACCTGCGCCGGCTCGCGGTCGGCGGGCTGCTCGGCATCACCTGCTACTTCGCGGTGGAGAACATCGGCGTGGAACTGGCGACCGCCGCCGACGCGGCGTTGCTGGTGGCCGCCTACCCGGCCATCACCGCGTTCCTGGAGCTGGTCATCTACCGCCAGCGGACCAGCCCGAGCGGTCTCCTCGGCATCGGGCTGGCCGTCGCCGGGGTCTGCTTCGTGGTCGGTTACGCCCCCGGCGCCGGCGGGAACCGGCTGGTCGGCGACATCCTGCTGGTGGTCAGCGGGGTGATCTTCGCGCTGTACAACTTCTCCACCCGGCCCGTGGCCAACCGGTACCCGACCCCCGTGGTGCTCTACTACCAGTCGGTCGCGGGGGCGATCGCGTTCGTGCCGCTCGCGTTGCTGGAGGCAGGCCAGTGGCGCGCGCCGGAGCACCCGGCGGCCACGGTGGGTTCGCTCGCCGCGCTCACCGTCCTGTGCTCGATCGCCGGACTCGGCCTGTACGCCAAGTCGCTGCAGCGGCTGCGCCCGAGCACCGCGGTGAACCTGCTGAACCTGGTGCCGGTCTTCGGGCTGGTGATCGCGGTCGTCACGCTCGGGGAGTCGGTGACCCCGCTGCAGCTGGCCGGGGGGCTCGTCGTGGTCGTCGGGGTCGCCATCACCACCCGCAACGAGCACCGGACGGTGCGGGAGTCCGTGACTCGATGAAGGAAACCAGCCGCTTCGCGCCCACCACGATCTGCTCCTCCGACGTGGTCAGCGACAGCCGGAGGAAGCCCTTCCCGCCGGGGCCGAAGGCGGAGCCGGGGGCGACCGCCACCCCCTCCTGGTCGAGCAGCCGCAACGCGAACTCCCGGTCGTCCACGCCGGTCGCGGTGATGTCGACCCAGGCGAAGAAGGCACCCGCCGGCACGGGCGGCCGGAACCCGGCGTGCTCGAACGCGGCGAACAGCGCGTCCCGGCGGCTCCGGTAGGTCTCGCGCATCTCGGCGACCCGGTCCTGCGGCCCGCTCAGCGCGCTGAGCGCCGCCCACTGCGCGGGTTCGCCCACGCAGGCGAGCAGGGATTCCTGGCAGCGGGACACGACTTCGGCGGTGTCCGGCGGCACCGCGAGGTAACCGACCCGCCAGCCGGACATCGCGTAGGTCTTGGAGAAGCTGTAAGCCGAGATCACCCGGTCCCGCGCCACCGCGGCGGCACTGGTGAAGCTGCCGTCGAAGGTGATCTCGTCGTAGCACTCGTCGGAGACGACCCAGAGCCCGCGCTCGCGGGCGAAGTCCAGCAGTTCACGCATCCGGGCCCGGTCCACCACCCCGCCGGTGGGGTTCGACGGCGAGTTCAGCAGCAGGACCCTGGTGTCCGGGGAAACGTGCTGCGCCAGCCCTTCCGCGGAAGGGACGAACCCCGCGGCGGCGTCGAGCGGGTAGCGCTCGGCGCGCAGCCGGAGCAGGCGGGCCATGGTCAGGTAGTTGGGCCACGCCGGATCGGGCACCAGCACCCCGTCGCCCGGCCGGGTCACCGCGAGCAGCGCGGCGAAGATGCCCTGGCTGGCGCCCTGGGTCACCACGACGTGGTCCGGTTCCACCCGGTATCCGTTGCGCGCCAGCAACTTCTCCGCCAGCGCCGCCCGCAGCTCCGGCAGTCCCGCGCTGGGCAGGTAGTGGGTGCGGCCCGCGCGGGCCGCGGTGTGCGCGGCGTCCACCACGTGGGCGGGGGTGGGGAAGTCCGGATCCCCGATGTCGAGCCGGATCGCCTGCTCGTGCCGGGCGGCCAGCGCGGCGATTTCCCGGATACCGGAATGCGGTAACGCGCGGGCGGCCTCATTCAATTCAGCCATCGTTCATTCCCCAGTGGGTGGTGTGAGCAGGCGCGAAATGGACTCGAAGGCGCCTGGGCGGACAATTCCGCTGGGCGGATCGAGGTGGTCCGCGGGCGGACGAGCGGTACCGCCGATTCGCAGTTGTAGCCGATTTCCGCCGCCGGGTCAAAGCGTTGACTCCGGCTTCGGCGCTGCCCTAGCATCGATGGCCGTAACCATGAAGGTGGTTACTGATCTTGGTCCCGGTGCGCCGGGACCCTTTGGGGGTGATCGGCTTGGGGAACCAACGCGTCCGTGATCGGCTCAGACCGGGGATCGGCGCGGCGGCACCGGTCCGGGAACTGGTGGTCCGCACCGCGGAAGTCCGGCTCGGTGAGGTGATAGCGACACTCGGCCCGAAGGGGACCAGCAGCGAGGCGGCGGGCTGGGACCTGGCGGGCCGCCTCGGCACCGCCGGGGACGAGGGAGCCGTGGCGCTCTTCCCGTCCTACGAAGAAGCGTGCGCCGCGGTGAAGGACGGGCGGGCCAGCAGGCTGCTCGTCGCCAACGCCTACCAGGGCATCAGCGAGTTCTACATGGACCGGGTGCTGGGGCTGGAGCGGGCGTTCGTCTTCGACACACCGCGGTACGGGCTGGCCTCCAGGCAGGACCGCCCGTTGCCGCTGTCCTGCGGGATCAGCACCCACCCGGCGCCGCGCGCGCTGATCGGGCAGCTGCTCCCGCCCGGCTACGAAGTGGCCGAGGTGGACTTCGCGCTGTCCACCAGCGCCGCCGCCGAACGCGCGGCGAGCGGTGAGGTGGACCTCGCCCTGACCACGTGGCCCGCCGCGCAGCGGCACGGGCTCCGGTTCATCTCCCCCACCCGGCCCATCCGGATGCTGTGGTCGGTCTTCGCCCGGCTTCCACTGGGCGACCGGATTTCCCCGGAGTAAACACCGGGACACCAACCGTGGCCGAAATCCACGGTGGTATCCGCGTGCCCGGTTCACTGATTCCTTCGTCAAGGAGAACAGTCGTGAGCAGAATTGTGCTCGAATCCGCCCAGCTCATTCCCGGCGGGCGGTTCAGCCGGGGGTCTTCGCTCTCGCCGGATGAACAACCGGTGGCCGAGATCGAACTCAGCCCCTTTTACCTCGACACTTATCCGGTGCTCAACCGCCAGTTCGCCGAATTCATCGAGGACGGCGGTTACCGCCAGGCGCAGCTGTGGACGCCCGCGGGGTGGGCGTGGCTGGCGTCGGCGGGGGTGAGCGCGCCCAACTACTGGGACGACCCGCTCTGGTCGGACCCCGGTGTGCCGGTCACCGGGGTGAGCTGGTGGGAGGCGCTGGCCTACGCCAGGTGGGCGGGCCGGACGCTGCCCACCGAAGCCCAGTGGGAATACGCATGCAAGGGTCCCGCGGGCCACACCTACCCGTGGGGTGAGGACGAACCGGACCTGAGCATGGCGAACTTCGCCCCGGACTGCGAGCCGGTGGAGCGCCGGCCGACCCGCCCCGACGAGTTCCCGCGCAACGTCTCCGAGTTCGGCTGCCACGACATGGTGGGGAACTTCGCGGAGTGGTGCCTGGACAACTACGCGGTGGCGTACCGGACCTCGGGCAAGGACCCGGTGTACCGCACCCGCGAGGAAGACGACCACGTGGCCCGCGGCGGCTGCGGCCTGCACGACGCCGACTACCTGCGCAGCTCGGCCCGCGACCACTACCACCCGGGGCTCCGCGACAACCTGATCGGGTTCCGCTGCGCCCGTCCCGCGGAAGGACTGGACTCGTGAACGCACCCACCCCCACCAAACGCGGCCGCAAGCCCAGTTCCCTGCGCTACTACCAGGACGGCCCGCCGGAGCGGGTCGACCTGGCCGCCTGGCGGCTGGAGATCGCCGACCCCGGTGGCGTGCTGGGGCAGCTGAGCCACGCCGACCTCCAGTCGGTGCCGAGGGTCGAAGAATCCCGCCGGTATGTCTGCGTGTGCAACTGGAGCGTGCGCGAGGACTGGGGCGGGTTTCTGCTCGAAGACGTGCTGCGGCTGGCGGGCTGGCGGGGCACCGGCGAGGGCCTCTACCTCCGGCAGCGGAGCATCGGCACGCCGGAGAAGGGCGTGTACGAATCGACCATCCCGCTCGGTGACGCGCTCGCCCGGCGGGCGCTGCTGATCGACCGCGTGGACGGGGGAGAGCTGCCCCTCGAACGCGGGTATCCGTTGCGGCTCATCGATTTCGGCCTGTACGGCTACAAGAGCGTCAAGGGGCTGAGCCGGCTCGAAATCACCACCGCGTTCGAATTCGGCGAATGGGAGCGCAAGGCCGGGTACGAGCTGGACGGGCAGATCCGGCCCAAGCGGTACCGCTTCTGCGACCTCGGCAGGCACCACTTCATCGACGGTCCCGGCGAAGTGGTCGAGCTGTGAGCCCGGAGGCCGTGCTCACCGAGCGCGCTGCGGAACCGCTGGCCGACTGGGCGGCCACCGCCTGGTTCGAGACCGCGGCCACCCCGGCGCCCACCGGACCGCGTGCCCGGCTGGCCGAGGTGTGCTCGCGCCCGGCGGCGCAGCAGCCCCCGTGGGCGGACGAAGCGGCCCGGCGGCGGGTGTGCGGGGTGCTGGAGAGCGTGCCGCCCATCGTGGTGCGGCCCGAGGTCGACCGGCTGCGGGAGCAACTGGCCGAGGTCGCCCTCGGCCGGGCGTTCCTGCTGCAGGGCGGTGACTGCGCGGAGACCTTCGCCACCAACACCGAGTCCCACATCCGGGCCAACGTGCGGCTGCTGCTGCAGATGGCGCTGGTGCTCACGCACGGCGCGAGCGTGCCGGTGGTCAAGGTCGGCCGGATGGCCGGGCAGTACGGCAAACCGCGGTCGAAGGACGTCGACGCGGACGGCCTGCCCGCCTACCGGGGCGACATCGTGAACTCCGCGGTCGCCTCGGCGCCGGCCCGGGTGGCCGACCCCCAGCGGATGCTCGGGGCCTACGCGAACTCGGTGACCACGATGAACCTGGTCCGCGGCCTCGCCGGGGGCGGGCTCGCCGACCTGCACGGCGTGCACCGGTGGAACATGGACTTCGTGCGCGGCTCGGCGGCCGGGGAACGGTTCGAGGCGCTGGCCGCCGAGATCCAGCGGAGCCTGCGGTTCATGGAGTCCTGCGGGGTGGCCGCCGGGCCGCTGCACGCCGCCGAGATCTTCGTCAGCCACGAGGCGCTGGTGCTGGACTACGAGCGGGCGCTGGTCCGGTGGGAGCACGACGACCGGCCCTACGACCTGTCCGGGCACTTCCTGTGGATCGGCGAACGCACCCGGCAGCTGGACGGCGCCCACGTCGCCCTCGCCGAACTGCTCGCGAACCCGGTCGGGGTGAAACTGGGCCCGCAGGCCACCCCGGCGCAGGCCGTCGAGTACGTCCGGCGGCTGGACCCCCGCGGCGAACCCGGCAGGCTCACCCTGATCACCAGGATGGGCAACGACCGGGTGCGCGCGGTGCTGCCCGCGATCGTCGAGGCGGTTACGGCCACCGGGCACCAGGTGGTCTGGCAGTGCGACCCCATGCACGGCAACACGCACAAGTCTTCGTCCGGCTACAAGACGCGGCACTTCGACCGCGTCGTGGACGAGGTGCAGGGTTACTTCGAGGTGCACCGGGCGCTCGGCACCCACCCCGGCGGGATCCACCTCGAACTGACCGGCGAGGACGTCACCGAATGCGTCGGCGGCGGGCAGAACATCTCCGACGCCGACCTCCCGACGCGGTACGAGACCGCCTGCGACCCGCGGCTGAACACCGAGCAGTCGCTGGAACTGGCCTTCCTCGTCGCCGAGATGCTGCGGGGGTGAGCCCTATTCTTCGGGGCGCTGCTCACCCGCGCCGAACTTCTCCCGGAGCACGCTGAGCCCGGGGCCGAAGGCGGCCTCCAGCACGTCGCCGTGCGAGGAGAGCATCTCCAGTTTGTAGAGGTCGTGGCGGATCAGCTCGGTCACCGGGACCACCAGGCCCGGATGGGTGGTCCAGGCCGCCCGGCTGAGCCCGGCGCTGGAGACGTTGCCCGCGATGATCTCCTGGTTGTCGACGCTGACCACCAGCCAGCGCCCGCCGAGGCCCTTGGTGACCTCGTCGGTGAGCGGGTGCGGGTACACCCTGGCGAACGGGTACCCGGGGTCACCGTAGGCGACGGCGGTGACCTCGACCCCGCGCCCGGTCGCGGCTTCGAGCTCCCGGCGCAGTTCGCCGGCGTCCGGGGCCCAGATCTCCAGCATGATCTGGTGCTCCGCGCCCTGCACGAGCTGGCGGGCGCGGGCGATGATCTCCTCGCGGCCCTGGATGTCCCAGATGACCGCGTTGGTGTCCGACTGCGCGGCGTAGTCGTTCATCGCGGCCTCGGCGAGGTCCAGGCTGGTCAGCAGCTCCCCGCGCACCCGGTCGATGAGCTCCTTCGGCGGCACCGGGCCGTACTGCCGCGGTTCACCGTGGGTGACGTGCACCGCGCCCTTCTGCTCCAGGGAGGCGAGCACCTCGTACACCTTCGCCCGCGGCACCCCCGACCGCTTCGCGATGCCGTAGCCGGAGGAGGGCGAGTCCTCCAGCAGGGCGAGGTAGGCGCGGGACTCCCACTCGGTCAGGCCGAGCACCTTCATCTGCGCCGTGGTCGGGGGCATGCTCTTCTTCACGGTAGGCAGAATTGCGCCGGTCGGGTGAACTGTCAATCTGGTGCCGTGCGCGTGGTGCCGCGTTCGGAGCCGGTGGTCAGCCGAGCTCGTCCAGGCCGTTCTGCCAGCGTTGCCGCCGTTCGGCCGGATCCTGCTCCCACCACGGCGGGGTACCGCGCTCACCCAGTGCGACCTTCGCGGTGTGCACGCGGGCGCGGGCGTCCCGCTCGGCGTCCGGGTCCTGGTGGCGGCGGGCCGCGCCGACGTCCCGGCGGGCCCGCATCAGCAGGCGCCGCAGGCGGGCCGCGGCTTCCTCCGGGATCTCGGGGTCGGTGGCGCGCCAGCGACGGCCGCCGATCACCACGAAGTGACCGTCGGGGGTGCGTTCCGGCTCAGCCATCGGCCGGCCGGATGCGGATGGGACCCCGCCAATCGCCGTCCGGGTCGAGGGTCCGGCCGCGCTGGGTGAGGCGAACGTCACCGGCGCGGGCGAGCGCCCTGGCCAGCGCCCTGGCCTGCGGGAGCAGCGGGCGCCAGTCGTCGGCGACGGCCCTGGCGGCGTCGGACGGGCAGGTGCTGCGGTGCTCGCCGCGGGCGGTGGCCAGCGCGAGGATGGCGGCCCGCAGCCGGTCGGCCGGGGTGCCGCCGGTCAGCGCGGCCCTGGCGTGGTCCGCGCCGGGGCCACCGCCGTCCCGGGTCCGCTCCAGCTCACGCCGCGGATCACTCATGCGGTCAGGGTCGCACCGATCGGCGGGGTGCGCCACGCGTGCTCAGGTGGCTGCCGACCAGGCGGGCCGCGGTGCGGGCGGCCTCCTCCACGGCCGCCGGGTGCGTCCCGGCCTCGTGCAGCAGGGCGGCGGTGCGGAACAGGACCAGCAGGTGGCCGGCCAGCGCCCGCGGTGCCCCCGCCTCGGCGGCGAGTTCCGCCAGCCGGTCGCCGAGGGTGTCCTCGTGCCGCCGGATCACCTGGCGGCTCAACCTGCCCGCCTCCGGGGTCGCGGCGAAGGTGCAGCCGGTCAGGTCCGGGTCGAGGGTGCACAGCCGCAGTGCTTCGAACAACGCCAGCAGCCGGGCCCCGGGGTCGTTCCCGGCGACCTGCAGCTGTCGTTCGAAGACCGCCCGCCACCGGATGTCACGACCGTCCAAATAGGCGGCGAAGAGGGCGTCTTCGCCGCCGGGCAACGGTTTCCCGCGGATCAGCTCGGCGGTCACCGGGCACCTCGCCGCGGTGGCACCGCCAGCCCGTGGCGAATGGCGTGGCCCGCGTGGATGCCGTACAGGAAGTCCTTGCAGAAGGTGGTGAAGAGAACGATCGCTTTGCGCATGAGCCGAGGATCACGCGGATCCCGCGGTGGCAACACGGACGTCGGCGCCAAGAACCGCTGAGATCCGGCCAGGTGTGAGAAACCGCGGACCGGGTACCCGGCGTGAACTCGAATCGTTCCAGATTACGGGGGTGCGTGGTGGTCCAAGCCGGTCCGGAAGCCGAGCTGCGCCGAGCCGGGCTGCGGGTGACGCGGCCACGCCTGGCGGTGCTCGGCTGGCTCGCCGACAACCCGCACGCCACCGCCGACGCCATCGTCGGCGGGGCGCGCGAGGCGCTCGGCCGGGTGTCCGTCCAGGCCGTCTACGACGTGCTCGCCGCCTGCGGTGAAGCCGGGCTGGTGCGCCGGATCGAACTCGCCGGTCAGCCCGCCCGCTTCGAAACCCGCACCGGGGACAACCACCACCACGTGGTGTGCCGACGGTGCGGCCGGGCCGAGGACGTCGACTGCGTCCACGGCGCCGCCCCCTGCCTGGAACCGGCCGAGTACGCCGGGTTCTCCGTCGACGAAGCGGAAATCGTGTTCTGGGGTCTGTGCCCGGCGTGCACCCCCGCCCCGGTCCCCGAGGAGAGGAAGCGATGACCGACCAGCCCACCACCAACGACGCCGGCATCCCGGTCGAAAGCGACGAGCACTCGCTCACCCTCGGCCCGGGTGGCCCGATCCTGCTGCAGGACCACTACCTCATCGAGCAGATGGCGCAGTTCAACCGCGAACGCGTGCCGGAGCGGCAGCCGCACGCCAAGGGCAGCGGGGCGTTCGGCCGGTTCGAGGTCACCGCGGACGTCAGCCGCTACACCAGGGCGGCGGTGTTCCAGCCGGGCACGAGGACGGAGCTGGTCGCGCGGTTCTCCACCGTCGCCGGTGAGCGCGGCAGCCCCGACACCTGGCGCGACCCGCGGGGTTTCGCGCTGAAGTTCTACACCACCGAAGGCATCTACGACATGGTCGGCAACAACACGCCGGTCTTCTTCGTCAAGGACCCGATGAAGTTCCAGCACTTCATCCGCTCGCAGAAACGGCGGGCCGACAACAACCTGCGCGACCACGACATGCAGTGGGACTTCTGGACGCTGTCCCCCGAGTCGGCGCACCAGGTCACCTGGCTGATGGGCGACCGCGGCATCCCGCGCACCTGGCGCCACATGAACGGCTACAGCTCGCACACCTACCTGTGGGTCAACGCCGCCGGGGAACGCTTCTGGGTCAAGTACCACTTCAAGACCGACCAGGGCATCGAGAACTTCACCCAGCACGAGGCCGACCAGATGGCCGCGGCGGACACCGACTACCACACCCGCGACCTGTTCGAGGCCATCGAGCGCGGCGACCACCCGAGCTGGACGCTGCACGTGCAGGTGATGCCGTTCGACGAGGCGAAGGACTACCGGTTCAACCCGTTCGACCTGACCAAGGTGTGGCCGCACGGCGACTACCCGCTGCTCGAGGTCGGCCGGATGACCCTGGACCGCAACCCGACCGACCACCACACCGAGATCGAGCAGGCCGCGTTCGAGCCGAACAACCTGGTGCCCGGCATCGGGCCCAGCCCGGACCGCATGCTGCTGGGCAGGCTGTTCGCCTACGCCGACGCGCACCGCTACCGGATCGGCGCGAACTACAAGCAGCTGCCGGTCAACGCCCCCACGTCGCCGGTGCACAGCTACAGCAAGGACGGCGCCATGCGGTACACCAAGGTCGCCGACCCGGTGTACGCGCCGAACTCCAAGGGCGGTCCGCGGGCGGACCTGGCGCGCTACGGCACCCCGGCGGGGTGGGCCGCCGAAGGCGAAATGGTCCGCGCGGCCTACGCCGACCACGCCGAGGACGACGACTGGGGGCAGGCAGGCACCCTGGTCCGCGAAGTCCTCGACGACGCCGCACGGCAACGCCTGGTCGACAACATCGTCGGGCACCTGCTCAACGGGGTGTCGGAACCGGTGCTGCGGCGGGCCTTCGACTACTGGCGCAACGTGGACAAGGACCTCGGGGACCGCGTCGAATCGGGGGTCCGGGCCAAGCAGGACCAGACGGACCCCAAGGCGGACGAACAGGCCAACCCGGCGAGGGAGAGCATGCAGCGCAAGGCATGAGACTCGGCTGGTTGCCTGCGCCGGTCACGGCGTCGGCAACCAGCCGGTGGTGGGGCCGCGGCCCTCGGTGCTCGTGCCAATGAGCCGGACCGCAAGGCGGGCCCGAGCCAGCTGCCCGGCGAGGAAACAGGCAGCGAGGCGCAAGGTGACTCGGCGAAGCAGAGCAGGTAGCGCAAGGCTCAGCCACTCGGCGAGGAGAGCACGCAGCGCTGACGCAGGTGCTGCGAGGCAACCCGCCAAGGCGGAGTGAGGCGCAAGGCCCAGCCGGGTGCGGATTGCGGGTAGGCGGCGCTGGTCGCTGAAGCAGATGACGCGAGGCTCAGCCCACCCGGAACTCCAGCAGGCAGCGCTGGTCGCTGACATCGGTCACCGCGTCAAGCACCAAGCCATGCGCCGAACCCAAGGCGCGGAACTCGTCGACGTGGCGTTCCCGGCTGCCGAAGATGGCCAGCATGGCGAGGTCGAACTCGGTTTCCGCGCGTCGGTCGCCGACCGGTTCGACGACCAGGACGCGGCCGCCCGGCGCGACGGCCTCGGCGCACCGGGCCAGGATCCGGTGCGCCTGGTCGTCGGGCCAGTCGTGCAGGATGTCGCACAGCAGGTAGGCCTGGGCCCCGGCGGGGAGCGGGTCGAAGAAGCTGCCCGCGGTCACCGTGACCCGGTCGCCGAGCCGGTGCGTGCGGAAGGTCCGCTCGGCCTCGGCGGCGGTGGGTTCCAGGTCGAGCAAGTGACCGCGCACCCCCGGGTGGGCGGCCAGGATCGCCGCCAGCAGGGTGCCGCGCCCACCGCCGACGTCGACGACGGTGGCGAACCGGCCCCAGTCCCACGCGGCGATCTGCGGCACCTGGTCGCGGAACCGGTCGGTCATCTGCTGGTCGAAGGTCTCCCGCAGGTGCGGGTGCGCGGCGAGGTCGCCCCAGAAGTCGCGGCCGTAGCGACGCGGGTAGGCCGCCTGGCCGGTGGTGATGCTGTGCAGCAGTTCGGCGAACGCCAGTTCGGCCCGGCCTCCCGCGGCGTCCAGGTGCAGCAGGTTGGTCAGCCCGTTGCCCGCGTCGGTGCACAACGCCGTGCCGTGGGCCGTGGTGCGGTAGCCGTCCGGGCCGAGGTCGAGCACGCCCAGGGTGACCAGGTGGCGCAGCAGCAGTTCCAGCGCGACCGGAGCCACGTTCAGCTCGGTGGCGAGCCGGGCGGCGGTGACGCCGCCGCCACGCAGCCGGTCCGGCAGGCCGAGCGTGACCGCGACCCGCAGCGCCATCGGCGTGGCGAGCCCGGCCAGCTGCCGGAAGTCACCGGCCGTCATCGCCGCGTGGCCAGGGAACGGGCACGCGGCGGCAGCTGCAGTTCCCGCAGCTGGGCGGCCTGCCCGCCGCGGAAGCCGCGGTAGAACCGGAGCGCGCCGGCCCGCCTGCCGCCGCGGGAGAGCGCCACCACGTACTGCCCGGCGACGCGCTCGTCCAGCGGCCGCTGCGCGGTGAGCAGGGACAGTTCCGGCAGCACCTCGGTGTGCCTGCCGTGCCGCAGCTTCAGGTCGACCGGGCCGGCCTGGGCGGCGGCGCGCCGGAGGTCCACGCCGAGCCGTTCGGCGTGCAGTGCGTACCCGCCGTCGCACCGGGTGATCCGCACCTCCGGCACGGGGGCGAGCACCTTGCGCAGACGGCAGACGTAGGCGTGCAGGGCGGCGTCGTCCGCCCACACCCGGTCGATCAGCGGCCCGGCGGGCACCGGGCGGTTGACCTCGACCAGCAGCACGCTGCGCTGCCGCAGGTGGCCCACGGGCACCCGCCGGTCGCCGAGCCGCAGCTCGACCTGCCCGAACGTGCCGAACCCGACGTCCATCGCCCACCCCCTGTCCCGGTCGTACCCGGCCAGCGTAGGGCGGCGCCCGGCTGCGCGCGGGCGGAATCGCAAGATCGGGTTCAAGGTTCGCTCAGGATCCGGTGGTTGCGCAGCGCCGGGCGAGGTGAACGGGGAGGTCGCGGTCGTGGCAGCGGGATTCGCGGTGAACGCGGACGAAGTGGACCAAGCTGGAGACGGTGGCCGCCGGCGGGGCGCAGGCGATGACGGCCTACCGGCAGCGCGACCGCGAAGCCGCGGACGCGCTGCACCGCGGCTTCACCGACCTGCCGCAGGACCGACCGGAGGGTTCCGCCGAACCGCGGTGACCGCATCACCAGGACTACCTCGAGGGTGCCCAAGGACGGCGGCAACGTGCTGGGCTTCCTGATCACCTACGTCATCGGCGAGGTGAAGCAGAAGGCCGTCGACAAGATCTCGCCCTGGCTCGGCGCGGCGAACCCGCTCGCCGACCTCACCCCGGCGCTGGCGGGTGAGCTCTGGGACAGCGTGTTCGCCAGCGTGCACCCGAAGAAGGAGGAGAGCGGCGAAGGCGGTGACCTGGCGGGCACCGACTGGAGCGAGATCACCGGGCGCTACCTCCAGGGCCAGGCCGACGGGCTCGAACCGGCGCGGCAGAAGATCGAAGCGCTGACCGCGAGCCTGCAGGCCGCGCGGGAGCAACTGCGGAAGGTGCCGATCCCGGTCGGAGGCACGTGAGTCAGCCGTGGGGGCGCCGGGCGCGCAGGGCGGGCCGCCAGGCGGGCAGCCGGTCCGGCCGCAGCCGCTTGCGGGCCACCCCGATCCACAGCAGCACCGCCACCGCCAGGCTCGGCGCCACCATCAGGTAGACCGGCCAGGCCCGGAACCCCGAAAGCCACAGCATCACCGCGACGACGACCGACACCAGCGTCCAGGTCGCGGCGTTGGTGACGCCGTTGCGCCGGCACCGCCTCAGCCAACCTCGTCTGCCCCGCACCACGAACTCCCAGCACTCCTGCGGACACCATCCATGTCCCCGGCCGGAGGAATACCCCGATCCGGCGGTGGCCAACCCCGGTCCGTTCCGTTCAAGACGCCACCCGCGCCGATGGGTCAGGCTGGGCGCCATGACTGCTGATCTCTCGCGTGCCGCGACCTTCCTCGCCGGGCACGGCAGGCTGCTCGACCGGCGCCGGTTCGAACTGCTGCTGGGGCGGACCGGCCCGGACGCCGTACTGGCTGTGCTGGCTGCGGTGGACGCCTACCGCAACGCCGACGGCGGGTACGGCTGGGGCCTCGAACCCGATCTGCGGGCGCCGGAAAGCCAGCCCGGCGGAGCCCTGCACGCCTTCGAGGTGTTCGAGGACATCGCCCCGGCGACCACCCCGCGCGCGGCCGAGCTGTGCGACTGGCTGGCCTCGGTCACCCTGCCGGACGGTGGCCTGCCGTTCGCCCTGCCGGTGGCCGACCCCGGTGCCTGCGCCCCGTTCTGGGTCACCGCGGACCCCGCGACCTCGACCCTGCAGAGCACCGCGTTCACCGCCGGTGCGGCGATGCGCGTGGCCGCGCACGACCCCGCGGTGGCCGCGCACCCCTGGCTGGACCGCGCCGCCCGGTACTGCTTCGACGCGATCGCCGCGCTGGACGCGCAACCGCACGCGATCGCGTTGTCGTTCGCCGTCCGCTTCCTCGACGCCGCCCACGAACGGTATCCGGAGGCGCGGCAGCTGCTCACCCGGCTGGGCCGGTTCGTGCCGGAAACCGGGCTGGTGCCGGTCGAAGGCGGCAGCGAGGGCGAAACGATGCGCGCGCTCAACTTCGCCCCGGTGCCCGGGAGCCCGGCCAGTGCGCTGCTGCGGCCCGGGGTGATCGAGGCCGAACTGGACGCACTGGCCGGGCAGCAGCAGGACGACGGCGGCTGGACCGTCGACTTCGCCAGCTTCTCGCCGATCGCGGCCCTGGAATGGCGGGGTTACGTGACCGTGGGCGCGTTGCTCACCCTGAACCGCGCGGGACGGCTGTGAGGCTCAGAAGGTTCTCGAGGCTCAGGTACCGGCGCAGCGGGCCTGCCCCGGGCAACTGCGCACCAGCTTCACCACCGGCGGTTCGGTGAGCTTGGCCGGGGCGTGCGTCGCCCCGCCGGGCCACTGCACGGAAATGGCGATCGAGGAGGAATTGTTGGTGTAGTCGGTTTCGCGCAGGGTGCGGTCGGCGTTGACGGTGTTGACCACGTCGTAGGTCCCCGACGCGAGCCCGGTGATGTCGAGCCACTGGAAGTCCACGGAGTGCCGGTACTCGTCACCCCGGCCGACGGAGATGCCCTCGGTGACCTCGAGCGCCCCGGGATCGTCCATTCCGCACATGTTCCCGGACAGCTTCCTGGCCAGCTCACCCGCCGGGGAGTTCTCGCGGTCGCCGACCGCACGCGAGAGGTCCGCGGCGTCCGCGGTGGTGTAGCGGTCTCCCAGGCAGAAACCGTTCTTGCGATCGGTCACCAGCGTGCCGCCGCCGGGTGCGCGCACCGCCGAGTGCGCGAACCCCATCAGGTGCCAGTGCCGGTGCGACATCGAGGGTTCGTAGTAGGTCCAGGTGGCGGTCTCCTGCTGCGCGGTGTCGAAGGACTGGGGGATCGCCGCGCTGCGCCCGTCCTGGAAAGCCTGCCGGACCGCCATTTTCGGCTGGTCGCGGCTGGGACGGCGGCCGTAGAGCAGCAGCGGGCCGTCGCCCACGTTGTCCACCGTGGTGGTGAAGCGCAACCGCACCGCGCGCACCGTCCCGGCGCTGAGGCACCAGCTGCCGGGAGCTGCGGCGTCGGCCACCATGCACACGTCCCAGTCGCGGCACAGGGCGGGATCACCGCCGTAGCCGCCGGGGCAGCCGACCGGCGCCTGCCGCAGGTCCGGCAGCAGTTCCGAAGCCGGCGCGGTCGCCATCGCGCTCGGCATGGCCACCACCGCGGCCGCCACCACCAGCGCGGTCGCCGCCCAGCGCCACCGGGTCGCGTTCATCGTGCCTGATTCCCTTCGCGCGAGGTGACCGGAATCGACCGTAGCCCGACATTCACCGGGACCGTCCTTTCTGCATCGGGAAGCACTCGAATGTGCGACCAGCTATCCGCGGGCATCGGTCATTTCGTTACCGCGACCACCGGAGTTCACTCGATCGGGAATTGAGGTTCACGCGTTTCCTCACGTCAGCGCGGGTGCGCCGGAAAAGGCATTCCTCCAATGGGTTCGCCGGTTTCCGCTGCCTACACTTCTGCGGGCAGAACAGCTGAGGAGTGGAATGCTCGGATACCTGGTACTCACGGCGTCCACGGGGATGTACGCACTGGGCGTGGTCGCGCAGGGACTGGCCGCGCGCCGCGCCGGCGACCGGGCGGTCTCGGACCTCGGTTTCCTCACCCGCCTGCTCGCCGACCGGTTGTACCTGCTGGGTTTCGCCGGGCAGGCCGGTGGTTTCGTGCTCGCCTACTTCGCCCGCGCCACCCTGCCGCTCTACCTGGTGCAGGCCGGTTCCTCGGCGGCGGTCGGGGTCGCGGCCGTGTTCGGCGCGGTGGTGCTGGGCTGGCGCGTGCGCCCGGCGGAGGTCACCGCGCTGGCGGTGATGGCCTGCGGCCTGCTGCTGCTCGCCGGTTCCTCGGAAACCTCGCCCGCGAACGAGATCCCCACCGGGCTGGCCCTGTCGCTGCTCGCCGTGCTCGCGGGCGGTGCGGCCGCGGTGGTGGTGCTGGCCAGGTCGGGGGCGGCGCTGCTGCTCGCCGTCCTGGCCGGGGTCGCCTTCGCGCTGGTCGCGGTGACCAGCCGGGCGCTGGCCGGGCTGCCGCTGGCCGAGGTGCCGCTGCACCCGCTGGCGTGGCTGATGGTGCTCGCCGCGGTGGTCGGCCAGGCCGCGCTGGCCTTCGCGCTGCGCACCGGCTCGGTCACCTCGGCGGTGGCCTCGATGGACGCCACCACCGTCGTGCTCGCTTCGGTGACCGGCATCGCCGCGCTCGGCGACCGGGTCGCGGCGGGCAGGCAGTGGTGGGTGGTGGCCGGGCTGACCCTGGTGGTGGCCGGGGTGCTGCTGCTGGGCGCGGTGCGCGAAGCCCGGGCGGAGGTCGCGGCCGGTGCGTGAACTCGCCAGCGTCTCACTCGACCTGGACAACCTGTGGGCGTACCTGAAGACCCACGGCGACCCCGGCTGGGCGGACCGGCCGAGCTACCTGGCCACCGCCGTGCCGCGCCTGCTGGCGCTGTTCGGCGAGCAACGTCTGAGCACCACGGTTTTTGTGGTGGGCGCGGACGCCGAGCGCGAGGACGGTGCCGCCGCGGTGGCCGCCATCGCCGCCGCCGGGCACGAGGTGGCCAACCACTCCTTCTCCCACGAACCCTGGCTGCACCGGTACGACCGCGCTCGGCTGGAAGCGGAACTGGTGCGCACCGAGGACGCCATCGCCGAAGCCGGCGCCCCGCGGCCCCGTGGTTTCCGCGGTCCCGGGTACAGCCTCACGCGGGACCTGGTGGAACTGCTCGACGAACGCGGTTACACCTACGACGCGAGCACCCTGCCGACGTGGATCGGCCCGCTCGCCCGCGCCTACCACAACCGCGGGGTCACCGAGACCGACGCGGGCCAGGAGCAGTTGTTCGGCGGTTTCGGCCAGGTCCGGGCGCCGGTGGGGGCCTACCGCTGGCGCGTCGGCGGGCACGCGAGGCTGGTGGAACTGCCGGTCACCACGATGCCGCTGCTGCGCCTGCCGTTCCACGGCACGTACCTGCTGCGCCTGCACGAGGCGTCACCCCGGCTGGCCAGGCGGTACTTCACCACCGCGCTGCGGCTGTGCCGCCTGCGCGGGGTCACCCCGTCGCTGCTGCTGCACCCGACGGACGTGCTCGACCGCGCCGAAGCGCCGGGGCTGGAGTTCTTCCCCGGCATGGCGTTGCCCGGCACGCGCAAGGTCGAGCTGCTGCACTGGCTGCTCGCCGAACTGCGGCGGCACTTCGACCTGGCCGGGGTGGGCGCGCACGTGGCGCGGTTGCAGGAGGCCGGGGTCCCGCGCGTCCGTGACGCCGGGCTGCTGGCGGCGGGCGGGTGATGCGGACCGGCGCGGGCGCCGGGCTGCTGCGCGCCCTGGCCTGCCTGACGGTGGCCTCCGCCCCGGTGGAGGGTTACCTGATCGCCCTGCACCCGCACCTGGCGAAGCTGCCCGTGGTGCTGCTCGCGCTGACCTGGGCGGTGGTGCGGGCCCGGCGGCGGCAGCTCCCGGTGCCGCACCCGGTGCACCTGGTCCTGCTGGTGCTCGCCGCGGCGGTGCTGGCGACCGCGGCCGTGCACGTGACCGAGCCGTTCGCGCTGGCCTACACCGTGCGCTGGCTGCCGTTCCTGCTGACCACGGTCATCCTGCTCGACGTGGCGGCCCGCGAGGTGCCGATCCGGGCGCTGTTCGCCGCGGCCGTGGCCGGGGCGGTGGTGGCCGGGGCCGGGGCGCTGTACAGCCTGGTCGTCGAAGGCCGTTCGCGGGCCAGCGGGCCGCTGACCGATCCGAACGACCTCGCCTACGTGCTGGTGGCCGCCGTGCCGCTGCTGGCGGCGCTGACGGCGGACCGGTGGCGCGGCCGGGTCGTCACCGGGCTCGCGGCCGTGGTGCTGGTCGCCGGTGCCGCCGCCACCTTCTCGCGGGGCGGCGGGCTGGCGCTGCTCGCCGCGGGCGCCTGGCTGGTGGCCCGCCGCGCCGTGCCGGTGCGGGTGGTGGCCGGGGTGGGCGTCTTCGTGGCCGGGCTGGGCCTGGCCGCGGTCGCGTTCGCCGGACCCGAGCTGGCCAGGGCGAGCAGCGAGAAGGCGTTCATCGCCCAGTCCAATGTGGACACCAGGGAGCTGCGCTGGCAGGTGGCCGCGCGGATGCTGGCCGAGCACCCGGTCACCGGGGTCGGGCCGGGTGGTTTCCGCAGCGAGTACACGCCTGCCTCCCGGCTGGCCGAGGTCGCCGAGCAGACGCCGGTGGCGCACAACATGTACCTCGAGGTCGGCGCGGAACTCGGGGTGCCGGGCCTGCTCGCCTTCTTCGGCGTGCTCGCGGTGGCCTGGTTCGCCGGTGAACGGGCGCTGCGCGGTGGCGCCGACCGCCGGCTCGTGGTGTCGCTGCAGGCGAGCCTGCTCGCCGTGCTGGTGGCCTCGCTCTTCCTGTCCCAGCAGTACTACCTGCCGCTGTGGTTCCTGGTCGCGCTGGCGTGCGCGGCCGAGGTGGCCACCCGCCGAGGAGAAACGGATGACGACGATGCGCGTGCTGCACGTGATCAGTGAAATGGGTACCGGGGGAGCCGAAGCGCTCGTCGGGGAGATGGTGCACCGCGGACCCGGCTTCGGCTGGGTGTCCGGGGTGGCCAGCGGCGGCGGGCACCGCGCCGAGGCGCTGGGGGCGCAGGGCGTGCCGCTGTTCACCGTGCCGGTGGCGCGGCGCACGGCGGCCGGGGTGCTCCGGGCGGCCGGGTCGGCCCGCGCCGCCGTCCGGGCGTTCCGGCCGGACGTGGTGATCGCGCACAACGTCTCGGCGAGCGTCTCGGCGAAGTGGGCGGTGCTGGGGCGCGGGGTGCCGGTGCTGACCGTGTTCCACGGGGTGGCCGAAGCCGACTACCCGGCCGCGGCCCGCGTGCTGCGGCACACCTCGGACGTGGTGGTGGCGGTGGCCTCGGTGATCGCCGGGCGGCTGCGTGCGGCCGGGCTGGCCAGACCGGAGGTGATCCGCAACGCCGTCACCCTGCCGTCCGAAGTGGACTCCCGGGCGGCCGTGCGGGCGTCGCTCGACCTGCCTGCCGACGCCCCCGTGGCGCTCTGCCTGGCCCGGCTCGAACCGCAGAAGCGGCACGACGTGCTGCTGGACGCCTGGGCCAAGGTCGACGGGGACGCGATCCTGCTCATCGCCGGGGACGGCAGCCTGCGCGAGGAACTGATCGAGCGCGGTGCCGAACTCGGCCTGTCGGAGCGCATCCGGTTCCTCGGCGACCGCACCGACGGCCCCGCCCTGCTCGCCGCGGCCGACGTCACCGTGCTGACCAGCGACTGGGAGGGGCTGCCGATCGCGGTGCTCGAATCGCTGGCCGCCGAACGGCCGGTGGTGGCCACCGACGTAGACGGCGTGCGCGAGGTGCTCGGCCGGGGCGGCGGTGTGCTGGTCCCGCCGGACGACCCCGGCGCGACCGCGGACGCCCTGCGTGAGCTGCTGGCCGACCCGCTGGCCCGGCAGTCCGCCGCCGCCGCGGGACTGGCCACCATCCGCCGGGAGTACCACCCCGACGGGCTGATGAGCGCCTACGACGACCTGCTGCGCACGCACCTGCTGGGAGCCCGCAAGTGATCCCCGGCCGCGAAGCCCTGCGGGTGGTCGCCGTCGGCGTCGGGGTGGCGTTGCTGGCCGGGACCGCCGTGCTGCTCGGCACCGGGTTCCGGGGCACCGCCTACGAAGGCCGGGTCGCGTTGCTGTCCGGGCCCAGCACCGCGGACGTGCCCGCCGGTGGCGCCCAGTACGGCGAGGTGGTCTCGCTCTCCCTGCCCGCGCTGGCGCAGTTCGCCCGCAGCCCGTCGGTGCTGCGGGACGCCGCGGCGAAGGTGCCCGGCGCCCCCGCCCCGGACGAACTGGCCCAGCACGTGTCGGTCGAACTGGTGCCGGCCTCCGGCCTGGCCCGGCTGACCGTGCGGGCCCCGGACGAGGCCGTGGCGGCCGGGCTGACCACGGCCGTGGCGGCGGCGATGATCGACGCCGAGTTGCTGGCCCCGGTCGGCCGCCTGCGCCTGCTGGACACCCAGCCCGAGGTCGCGCTCGTGCGGCCCGACTGGCCGGTGGCGATCGGCCTGGCGCTGGCGGCGGCCGCGGCGGCCGGGCTGGCGGCGGCGCTGGCGTGGCGCCTGCTGCACCGGCGCGCCGGGGCGCCCGCCGTCCGCGACGCGCTGGCGGCCGCGGGCATCCAGCGTCCGGTGCCGGTGCTCCGCGACGACGACCCGTCGCTCACCGACCGCCTCGCCGTGCTCGCCGAAGCCGCCGAACGCCCGGTCCGGGTGCTCGCCGTGCACCCCGACCTGACCATCCGCGCCAAGGAACTGCACGGCGAACTGGACGCCGGGCGGACCACGGCGGGGGCCGCGGTGATCGCGCTGGTCCCCGGCGGGCGCCGGCGGCAGCCGGAACTGACCGCCGCGGCGGGTGTGCTGCCCGGGGATTCGGTGCTGGTCGCCGTGGTGCTGGCATGAGGACCCGCCACCGCGTGCTCACCGTGCTGGCTGTGGCCGCCGGGGTGCTCGGTGCCTGGCGCGCGCTGCGCCCGGCGCAGGAGGTCCCGCTGCCGACGCCGGAGAACCGCGCCGAGGAACGCCTGCAGGACTTCCGCGACGCGCTGTACTTCCCGATCCGGGAGTTCCTCGACGGCGGCAATCCGTACCACCCGGCCGAGATGTTCGCGCAGTGGCCGGTCCGCCAGGACTTCAACCTGTACCAGCCGTACCACCTGGTGGCGCACCTGCCGTTCGCGCTGCCCGGGTACCGGGCGGGCGCGGTGGCCTTCGCCGTGGTGTCGCTGCTGTTGCTGCTCCTGCTCGCCTACCTGACCGCCGTGCGCCTGCGCCCGTACCCGCCGCTGGCCGTGGGCACCGCCGTGGTGGCGGCGCTGCTGGTGAGCAGCCAGGTCGGCAAGGCCCAGCTCTACGTCGGGCAGGTCAACCCGCTGGTCGCCGCCGGGGCGGCGGGCGCGCTCCTGCTGCGTGAGCGCAGTCCGCGCTGGGCGGCGGTGGCGCTCGCGTTCGCCTGGCTCAAACCGCAGTTCGGCTTTCCGCTGGCGGTGCTGCTGTGCTGCCGCGGCTCCCGGAAGGCAGCCGGGTACGGCACGCTCGCCGCGGCCGTGGCCAGCCTGCCCGTGCTGGTGGTGCTGGTGGTCAACGCGGGCGGGATCGGGCCGTTCGCCGGGACCATCCTGGCGAACCTGGAGCACGCGCGCGGCACCACCTACGGTGCGGTGGATTCCCTGACCTCCCAGCGCATCGACCTCCCGGCGGTGCTCTTCCGCAGCACCGGCTGGCTGCTGCCCGGCGCGGAGGTGCTGGCACTGGTGGGCGTGCTCGCCGTCAGCGCGGTGCTGGTGCGGCGGCTGGACCGGCTGGGGGACCCGGACGCCGCCGCGGCCGCCGATCTGCTCGTCTGCCTGGCGGTGGTGGTCTGCGTGGTGCACCAGCCGGGCGACGTGCTGATCGCGGTGCCCGCGCTGGCGGCGGCCGCGGTGGTGTGGTGGCGACGGCGGCGTGAAGCGGGCTGGGCCGCGCTCGGCCTCGCGGTGGCGGCGGCCCTGGTGCCGTTCGCCCACCTCCACGCGGTCGACGTGGTGCTCACCTCGGTGCTCGGGGAACGCGCGGCGGTCACCGCGGACGGGCTCGCCGTGGGCTGCGCCTGGGTCGCGCTGGCGGTGTTCGGCACGCGGGTGACCCGGCGTGCCCGCGTCCCCGAGCCGGGTGCGGTCGCCGCGTGAGCGACCGGCTGGCCGCCGCGGCGGTGCGCGGGTCGCTGTGGCTCGGGCTGGTGAACCTGCTGAGCAAGTCCAGCCAGGTCCTGGTCACCCTGGTGCTGGCGGCCTTCCTCAGCGAGGGCGAACTGGGCGTGGTGACCCTGGTGGTGGCCGTGGTCAACATCGGCCAGGTGGTCCAGTCCATGGGCGTCTACGACCTGATCAGCCGGACCGGGCGCGAACCCCGGCGCATGGCGGGCACCGTGCTGACGCTGAGCGTGGGCGTGGCCGCCGGGCTCGCCGTCGTGGTGCTGCTGGTGGCGGAACCGGCCGCCACCGCGCTCGGGGCACCCGCCGCCGCGCCGCTGCTCGCGCTCGCCGGGCTGAGCCTGCCGTTCTCGGCGGCCGGTGGAGTCCAGATGGGACTGATGCACCGCGACCTGGACTTCCGGCGGCGGCTGCTGCCGGACGCCGGGGCCGCGGTGCTCGGCGCGGGCGTGACCATCGCGCTGGCCGCGCTCGGCGACGGACCCCGCGCGCTGGTGCTCGGCCTGCTCTGCACCGCGATCGCGCAGCCGGTGCTGGGCCTGCTGGCGGGCGGCTGGATCCGCCCGCGCTGGGAACCGGCGGCGGTGACCGAGGCGGTGCGCTGGATCGCCGTGGTCGGCCCGGCGGCGATCGTGGCGATCCTGCTGGTCAACGTGGACTACCTGCTGGTCGGGCACCTGCTCGGCGCGGACGCGGTCGGGTTGTACTCACTGGCCTACCGGATCGCCTGGGTGCCCTACATCACCGTGGCCATCGTGCTCGGCGCGGTCGCCTTCCCGGTCTACAGCAGGCTGATCCGCACCGGCCACCGCGGTGAACTGCCCACCGCCGTCTCCCGGTTCACCCGCGCGGCACTGGTGCTCACCGGCGGGCTGTACCTGCTCATCGGCGTGCTCGGCGACCGGGTGGTGCTGCTGGGGCAGCGGTGGGCCCCGGCGGCCGGGGTGCTGGTGGCGCTGTGCGCCTACGGGGTGGCGATCAGCCTGCTGCACGGCTGGTACGAGGCGATCAGGGCGGCCGGGCGGGCGCGGCTGTACCTGGCGCTGCAGGCCGGGCACCTGGTCGTGCTGGTGCTGATGCTGCTGCTGTGGACCCGCCACGGCGTGCTCGCCACCGCCGTCACCCAGGCCGCCACGGCGTGGCTGCTGGTGCCCGTCACCTGGACGCTGCTGCGGCGGCTGGGCCTGGTGAACCCGTTGCCGGAACTGGTGGCGCTGCTCGCCCGCGTGGCCGGTGCCGGGCTGGCCGCCGGCGGCGGGGTCTGGCTGCTGGACCGGCTGGGCTGGTTCGGCCCGCCGTCCTCGCTCGCCGGTTCCGCCACCGCGGCCGCGGTGCTGCTGCTCGGTTACACCGGCGCCACGCTGATCGCCCAGCGCGGTGCCGTTCGCGAACTCGCCGGCCTGCGCCGGCGCCCTCGGAAGATCCCTGGAGAACAACGGTGAAAATCACGCACGTGACCCAGCCGGTGGACGCCGGCGTGGCCGGGGTCGTCCTCGACCTGGTCACCGACCAGCGCGACCGCGGCTGGCGGGTCGACCTGGTCTGCCCGCCCGCCGGTCCGCTGGTGGACCAGGCCGCGGCCCGCGGTGTCCAGGTGCACGCCTGGCCGTCGACCCGCGCACCCGGGCCGGGGCTGGCCGCGGAGGCGCTGCGGCTGCGCCGGATCCTCACCCGGCTCGGGCCGGACGTGGTGCACCTGCACAGTTCGAAGGCCGGTCTCGCGGGCAGGCTGGCGCTGCGCGGCACCACGCCGACGATCTTCCAGCCGCACATGTGGTCGTTCCAGAGCGCCGACGGCCTCCTGCACCGGGCGTGCCGCCGCTGGGAAGCCCTGGCTTCGCGGTGGACGCACCAGCTGGTGTGCGTCAGCGAGGACGAGCTCGCGGCCGGGCGGGCGGCCGGGGTCCGCGCGCCCGCCGAGGTGGTGTGCAACGGGGTGGACACCGAGCGGCTGCACCCGGCGGGCCGGACCGCGGCCCGCCGCCGGCTCGGCCTGCCGCCCGGTGCGCCGACCGCGGTGTGCGTGGGCAGGCTGGCGCCGCTCAAGGGGCAGGACCAGCTGCTCGCGGCGTGGCCGTCGGTGCTGGCCCAGGTGCCGGGCGCCCGGCTCGTGCTGGTCGGCGCGGGACCGATGGGCGAGGTGTGGCGGGCCAGCCACCCGGTGGCGCGGGACGCGTCGGTGGTGTGGTGGGGCCACGGCGACCACGCGGCCGACTTCTACGCCGCCGCCGATGTGGTGGTGCTGCCGTCCCGTGCCGAGGGCATGGCGCTGGTGCCGCTGGAGGCCATGGCCTGCGGCCGCCCGGTCGTCGCGTTCGACGTCGGCGGGGTGCGGGAGAGCGTGGGGGACACCGGCCAGGTCGTCGAGCCGGAGGACATCGCCGGGCTGGCCGAGGGGATCGTCGCCCGGCTGGCCGATCCCGCCGCCGCCGCGGACGAGGGCAACCGGGCCAGGGAACGGGCGGTGGACCTGTTCGACCACCGGCGCATGAACGGGCAGCTGGCGACGCTGGCGGAGAAGCTGGCCGGAACGGTGGCGGCCCGGTGAACCGCCGTCCGCGCATCGCCTACCTGCTGACCCAGGACCGGGGCGGCCCGGTCGACCTCACCGTGCGGCTGGCCGCCGCGCTGATCGACTCCGGGAGCGCCGACGTGCGGGTCTTCGGCCCGCGCCCGGCGCGGTCGGCGCACCTGCTGGACGGGCACTTCGCGGAGATCTCCGTGGCGCGCAAGGGGGACCTGGCGGCGGGCGGCCGGGCACGCGCGGCGCTGCGGGCCTGGCGGCCCGACGTGGTGCACGCCCAGGACCGGCGCGCCGGCCTGGTCAGCGCGGGGCTGCGGCGCACGGCGGTCGTGCAGACCTACCACGGTGTCCCGGACGACGTCTCCGACGCGTGGTTCCGGGGCCTGCCTTCGGCGAGCGCGCCCTCGCGCTACACCAGAACGGTGCTCGCGGCGGACGCCGTGGTCGCCAGGGCGGTCCGGCACACGCTGGTGCCCGCGGCGGACATGGGCGAGTTCCTCCGCACCCGGCTGCGGGTGCCGCGGCGGCGGTTGCTGCGGATCGACAACTGCGTGGAGCCGCTGCCGAGCCGTCCGCCGTCCGGGCCGGTGCGGCACCTGTTGTTCGCCGGGGTGCTGGTGGACCGCAAGGGGGTGCTGGACCTGCTGCGGGCGCTGGAGGAGCCGGGCACCATGCCGCCGGACGCCCGCCTCACCATCGTCGGCGACGGCCCGCAACGCCCCGAGGTGGAACACGCGGCGGCGCGGCTGGGCGGCCGGGTGCACCTGACCGGGTTCCGCACCGATGTCCCCGCCTGGCTCACCCGCGCCGACGCACTGGTGCTGCCGTCCACCATGGAGCAGCAACCACTGGTGGTGGCCGAGGCGATGATGGCGGGCAAGCCGGTGCTGGCCACCGACACCGGTGGCGTGGCGGACATGCTGACCGTGCCCGGCGCGGCGCGCTACCTGGCCGCCCCGGGTGACGTCCCCGGCTTGGCGGCGCAGCTGCGCGCCCTGTTCGCCGACCCGGACCCGGGGCGGACGGGGGAGCTGCTGGCACGGGCTGCGCGGGCGCGGTTCGATCCGGCGGTTTGCGCGGAGAAGCACCTGGCGCTGTACCACTCCCTGCTGGACACCTGACCGAGCGGTGGCGCCACCCGGCACGGTGATGCTCCCCTGCCGAACCTGACCGGAGGCAGCGCTCGATGGCGCCGACTTGGTTGCAGAGCGCTTGGCCGAACGGGTGGTGGTGTGCTCGGATCACGGGCGGCAGCGGGAGAGGAGTGCCGGGCTCGGCCAACCGGGCGGTGGCGTGCTGTTCGAGATGGAAGGCGGCAGTGGAGGTGCCGATTGGCCGGGAGAGCGCGGGGCTCGGCTAGCCCGGAGGTGGCGGGGCGCTGCTCGTAACCGAAGGCAGCAGTGGAGGTGCCGAACTCGCCGGGGAAGGTGCCGGACCAGAAGACGGCGCCGGGCTCGAGGGAGCTGGGCTCGACGGGGCCGGGCTCGAAGAGGGTGGCGCCGCCGCGCGCAGGAGGACCACGCCATCCGCGGCGGGCAGGTCCAGTTGGCTGACCGGGACACCGTCGAGCCGGGCCATGCCGGCCGGAGGGGTCAGAGCCACCGTTTTCGAAGTGGGGTTGACCGCGACCCAGCCGTTGGTGAACTCCCGCGCCCACACCCCGCTCGACAGGCGCGTGGCCGCGTCGACGGCCTCCCCGAGCGGGGTGTCGTGCAGCTTCGAGTATTCCGGCTGGTGGTAGTCCTTGGTGTTCGCCGGCATCCAGCAGCTCTTCGGCCCGGCCAGCATGGCGGCGCTCGCGTAACCCGCGCGTTCCTCCCGCGCCTCGGTGACCCTGGTGACCAGCAGCAGCCACGACTCGCCCAGTGCCGCCTGCGCTCGCAGTTCCTGCCACTCGTTGCCCTGGAACGTCAGCAGCTCCCCGGAACCGCCGTCGTCGCGGAAACCGAAGTTCTCTTCCATGGCCCCGCCGAACCGCGAGTGCGCGGTCCACCGGCCCGGGATGAGGTGCGTCTCGGACACGTTCGGCACCAGCGTCTTCCCGGCCTTCGCCAGCGCTTCCCCCGCCACCGACATCAGCGCGTCGAGGCCCTCGCGGAGCAGTTCGTCGGTGGCCTTCGCGTCCGCGGTGCCCTTCAGCACGGCGGAGGAGTAGTGGCTGAGGGAGTTGAAGTCGTTGTCCGCCAGCACCCCGTCCCAGCCTTCGCGAACCACCTCGGCGCTCACCGCGGCCGCCCACGCCTTCTGGTACTCGGGGTTCCAGACGGTCATCTGCCAGTGCCGGGGATAACCGCGCCACTCGATCCGCCTGCCCGCGGTGTCCAGGGCGAACCACTCCGGGTGTTCGCGTTCGGCGGCGTAGAAGCCGATGCCGGAGGGCAGGTAGGCGGCGTCCTTGCCGTCCTCGACCGCACCGCGGTAGTCGCGGGTGCTGGACAGGTCCTTGTAGACCAGCACCGTCAGCTGCGGGTTGAGCCCCTTGAGCCGCCGCATCGCCGCGGTTTCCGTGGCGTTGAGCACCACCACCTTGTACCGCTTCGCCGCGGTCACCAGTTCCGCGTCGGTCGGCCGGTCACCGATGGCGTACCACCACGCGCAGGGGGGCACGGCCTTGGGCGGCGCCGCCCGGCGCGGCAGGTCACCGGTCCCCGGCAGCGGATCCGGTGCCGGGGCGGGCACCGCGGCGGGGAACGGCGTCGGGGTCTCGAACACGTCGTGGCCGGCCCAGCCGAACAGCAGGCCGAGGGCCAGGAGTGCCACGGCTCGCCACAGCGTGCCCCGCTTGGACCGGCCTGCGTTCACTGCTTCCTCCGCCTGAACAGTTCACCCACCGTCAGCAGCACGATCTTGAGATCCAGCCACAACGACCAGTTCGCGATGTAGTAGTTGTCGTACCGGGCGCGGTCGGCGATCGAGGTGTCCCCGCGCAGGCCCTGCGCCTGCGCGAACCCGGTCAACCCGGCCGGAACCCGGTGCCGTGCCCAGTAGAGGTCGTGGATCGCGGAGAACTCCCGCACGAAACCCGGCCGTTCCGGGCGCGGCCCCACGATGGACATGTCCCCGCGGAGGATGTTCCACAGCTGGGGCAGCTCGTCCAACGAGGTGCGCCGGAGGAACCCGCCCACCGGGCCCACCCGGCTGTCGCCGGCCACCGACCACCGCGTCTGCGAGTCATCCTCACCACCCGGCCGGACGGTGCGCAACTTGAACAGCACGAACGTGCGGCCCCCCAGGCCGACGCGGGTCTGGCGGAAGAACGCCGGGCGCCCGCTCTCGGCCAGCACCAGCACCGCGCAGGCGGCGATCACCGGTGCCAGCACCACCAGCGCCGCCCCGGCCAGCACGATGTCGGTCAGCCGCTTGAGCCACCAGCTCGGCTGCACGGTGGGCGCGGTGCTCAGCCGCATCAGCGGGTAGGTGCGCAGCCGCTCGACGTCCCGGCCGTCCTGGTACAGCTCGAACATCCGGGGCACCACCAGGGTGGTGCAGCCCTGCTGGTGCGCGGCGATGGCCACGTCGACGATGGGCGGGTCCTGCGCGTGGGAGAAGGCGATCACCACGGTGCCCACCCGCAGCCGGTTGATCAGCTCGGGCAGGTCGCCGTCGAGCAGTTCGACCGGCAGGCGGTCGCGGTCGATGCCCGGCTCGGCGTCCACGATGCCGACCGGTTTCAGGCCGAACTCGGGGTGTTCCAGCATGGTCCGGACCAAATCGGCACCCACCTTCCCGGCCCCGACCACCAGCGTGCGGTCGCACCGGCCGAAGCGGCGGCGGCCCCAGCGGCCCACGGCGAGCACGCACAACCGCGCCGGTTCGCCGATGACGGCGAACAGCAGCACCAGCCACTGCGCGGCGACTAGCCCGCCACCGCCGTGCCCGGTGCCCAGCGCGAGCACCGTGACCAGGCCGAGGGTGACGGCCGTGGCGGCGGCGGACCGCGGCACGTCGTGCAGCCAGGACAACCACAGCCGCTTGCGGTACAGCCCGCCGCAGGCGCGGATGCCCAGCAGCGCCAGCGCGGTGACCGCACCCCAGCGCGGGCCCGGCGCGACCACGCCGAGGGCCACCAGCACCGCGGCCACGTCGGTGACCAGCAGCAGCACGGCGACCGCGTTGACGCGCTCGGCCAGTCTCTGCCACCACGGCAGCTCACGGGGCGGGCGCGGGGCGGTCACCAGCAACGGTGGCCGCACCGGGCTGAGCCGGGTCACCGCGGATCACCCCCGGGCGAGTTCCCGGTGGCGGCGGGGTGCCGCGGTTCCACAGGTGCCACCGCTTCGAAGCGGTGCCGGGCGAACGGCATTCCGGCGGGTCCTTTCCGTGGTGATGCGAAAACATGCGGATCGCCGAGTTCGAAAATTATTCCCGGTGACGGCGAAGCAGGGTACGGGTTGCACATTCTGCCGGAAAAGCAAAGGTCCTGTGGACGGTAATTCACCCGTTCTGATGTATGCGATTTTTCGGAATTGCAGGTGATCGGGCACCCGGGGTCCACTTTCCAGTGGTGGCGATCAAGTGGTGCCGCCGGACGACCGAAAAAACGCCTACGTAGGCGGTCGTCCGGCCGACGAGGAACCGAGGAGTGAGGACCAGCGTGCGCATCCGTTCGAAAACTGTGCCGGCACCGGGCGGAATGGCGGGTGCGGCGGTCGGCGGCACCGCGCACGTGGTTTTGCCGGCGTACAACGAAGCCGCTTCCCTGCCCGCGCTGCTGGACCGGCTGGCCGGGGTGGCGGAGGACGAAGAACTGGTCGCCTGGGTGGTCGACGACGGCTCCGCCGACACCACCGCGGCGGTGGCGGAGGCCGGGGTGCCCGGCCTCGACGTGCGGCTGGTGCGCCACCCGGTCAACCTCGGCCTCGGCCAGGCCGTCCACTCCGGACTGCGCGCGGTGCTGGAGGTCGCGCGGCCGGACGATTTCGTGGTGGTGATGGACGCCGACGACACCCACGACCCGGCGCTGGTCCCGGTGCTGCGCTCGGCCCTGTCCGCCGGCGCCGACCTCGCCATCTGCTCGCGGTTCACCGGCGGTGGCGACGACACCACCGCGCCGCCGTTCCGGCGGGCGCTCTCCCGCGGCGCGGCGGTGCTGTTCCGGCGCGTGCTGAACGTGCCCGGGGTGCAGGACTTCACCAGCGGCTTCCGCGCCTACCGCGTCGGACTGCTCGAACGCGCCAGCAAGCACTGGGGTGAACGGCTGATCGAGGAACGCGGTTTCGCCTGCATGGTGGAACTGCTGATCAAACTGCGCTACTGCCGCCCGGTGATCAGCGAGGTGCCGCTGCACCTGCGCTACGACCGCAAACAGGGCGCGAGCAAGCTCAAGATCGGGCGCACGGTGGTGCAGTACCTCCGGTTGCTGACCCGCGACCGGCTCGCCCCGCCGCCCTACCGCACCCTCTGAACCCGATGCACGACACCAACAGCGAAGTCGTGGTGATCGGCGGCGGCATCGCCGGGCTGGCCACCGCCCACCGGCTCACCCGCTCCGGCGTTCCGGTGACCCTGCTCGAGAGCAGCGACCAGCTCGGCGGGCTCGGCACCTTCTTCCCGCTCGGCGAGCAGTGGGTGGAACGCTTCTACCACTGCGTCATGCCCACCGACGAGCACCTGCTCGGCCTGCTCGCGCAACTCGGCCTCGCCGACGACGTGCGCTGGCGGCGGACCAGCATGGGCATGGTCGTGGGCACCGACCGGTACCCGTTCAACTCGGCGGCGGACCTGCTGCGGTTCCGGCCGCTGACCCCGGCGCAGCGCGTCCGCTTCGGCGTGGTCTCCCTGCTCCTCCGCCGTCTCGGGCGGGGGAAGGACCTCGACCGCATCCGCACCGAGGACTGGCTGCGCGGGCTGTACGGCGATGTCATCTGGGAGAAGCTCTTCCTGCCGATGTTCGGCTCGAAGTTCGGCCCCGCCTTCGCCGACGTGCCCGCCCTCTACCTCTGGCAGCGCCTCGGCCGGGAACGCAACGTGGCCGTGCGCGGTTATCCCGATGCGGGTTACAAGTCGATCATCGACCGGCTGCGGTCGGCCATCGAATCCGGCGGCGGGCGGGTCCGCACCGCCACCCCGGTGCACGGTGTTTCCGGGACCGGCGGCCCGATGCGGGTCCTGCTCGGCGACGGGGAAGTGCTCGACTGCGACCGGGTGGTCTCCACCGTGCCGCTGCCGCTGCTGCGGCGGCTGGCCGAGCCGGACCTCGCCGCCCGCCTGCCCGAGCACGACCTGGCCTACCAGGGCGTGGTCAACGTGCTGTTCTTCCTGAAGCGGCCGCTGGAACGGCGCTACTGGACACCGGTGCTGCACTCGGCGGCGGAATTCGACGGCGTCGTGGAGATGACCGAGCTGACCGGCACCGAGCGCTACGGCGGCCGCCACCTCGTCTACGCCATGCGGTACACCGACCGCGGTTCCGCGTTGTACCGGCAGGACGAAGCGGCCATCGCCGAGCGCTGGACCAGCCAGCTGGTGCGGCTCTACGCTGACCTGCCCCTGACCCCGGCGGACGTCGACGAGGTCAGGGTGTTCAAGGCACCGTTCGTGGAGCCGGTCTACCCGCTCGGTTACGCCGATCGGCAGCCGCCGGTGGAAGTACCCGGGACCCACCTGCTGCTGGCCACCACCGCACACGTCTACCCCGAAGTCACCAGCTGGAACTCCAGCGTCGGCCTCGCCAACGCGGTGGCCGCCCGGGTGCTGGCGGCCCGGCGGCACAGCAGGACGCCGAACGAGGTGTGAGCCACCGTGGACACGAGTGAACCCGAAGTCCAGTTCGTCATCGGCACCCGGCCGGAGGCGCTGAAGATCGCCCCGGTCGCCGCGGCCATGCGCCGCCGCGGCAGGCTCCGGCCGCGGGTGGTGGCCAGCGGGCAGCACCCGGCGATGGTGCGCCAGGCGCTGGCCGTGTTCGGCCTGACCCCGGACGAGGAACTCCCGGTGCGGCGGAGGATCGGCAGCCAGCCGGAGTTCTTCGCCAGCCTGCTGCCCGAACTGGACGCGCTGTGGCAGCGGCGGCCACCGGCCGCGGTGGTGGTGCAGGGCGACACCACCACCACCTTCGCGGCCGCGCTGGTCGCGTTCTGGCACCGGTTCCCGGTGGTGCACCTGGAAGCCGGCCTGCGCTCGCACGACCTGTCCGCGCCGTTCCCGGAAGAAGCCAACCGGCGGTTCGTCAGCATCGCCACCTCGCTGCACCTGGCGCCGACCCCGGTCGCCGCCCGGCACCTGGACAGCGAGGGCGTGCCGCGGGCCAGGGTGCTGGTCACCGGCAACACCGCGGTGGACGCGGTGCAGTCGATCTCCGCCCGCCACCGGGAGTTCGCCGAGCCAAGACTGTCCGATGTGGAGTGCCGGGCCCTGGCCGGGCGGCGGCGCGTGGTGCTGGTCACGGTGCACCGCCGCGAATCGTGGGGCCGGCCGATGGACCGGGTGCTGCGGGCGGTGCGCGCGCTGGTGCAGGCGCACGACGACCTCGAGGTGGTGCTGCCCGCCCACCCCAATCCGGCGGTGCGCGCCCAGGTGGAACGGAGCCTTGGCGGCTGCGAACGGGTGCTGGTCACCGGGCCGCTGGAGTACCCCGACCTGGTGCGGGTGCTGGCGATGAGCACGCTGGTGCTGTCGGACTCCGGTGGCATCCAGGAGGAGGCGCCCACGTTCTCGGTGCCGGTGCTGGTGCTGCGCGACGTCACCGAACGGCTCGAAGCCGTGGAGGCGGGCTGCGCGGCGCTGGTGGGCACCGACGAGGCCCGCATCCTGGCCGCCGCCGGAACCCTGCTCACCGATCCGTCGGCCGCGGCGGCGATGGCCGCCAGGGGCAATCCCTTCGGCGACGGGCTGGCGGCGGAACGGGCGGAGGGCGCGGTGGCGCACCTGCTCGGGCTGACCGACGCCCGGCCCCGGCCGTTCGAGGGGCGGGCGCGGCCCCGGCTGCGGCTGGTGCCCGGGCCGCGCGGGGCCGGCCGGTGACCACGGCCGCCGATCCGGCCCGCGGCCGCCGCGGAACCGGAAAACCAACTCCACCCGGTTGGGCGACACAATTACCGGTCACGGGCTCGGAAGCCTACCCGATAGGTGTAATCGAATAACTACAGGCCGAGATAGTCGGTATGTTCCCGGTGTGCCAAATCCGCCGCGCCTCCGTGTGCGGAATCCACTGCTCAACAGTTGAGGAGAACGCTGTGCTGAAAAAGATCGGCCTCGCGCTGTTGACCGCGGCCGCGGGCACGATGGCCCTCGGCGGGGTCGCCTCCGCGCAGGGCCCCGAGGACGACGACCAGGTGGGCCTGGTCAACCTCAACAACGTCGACGTGCTCCACAACGTCGACGCCACGATCGGCTTCTGCGACAACGACGTCAACGTGCTCGGTGTCCAGGTGCCGGTTCGCGATGTGCTCAACGGGGTCGGCGTGCCGATCCTGTCCCCCGGCGAAAACGAGGCCGAAGGGCAGAGCCCGGACAACTGCGCCAGCAGCGGCGTGGTCGACGGCGGCTCGGTCCAGGACGGCTGACCCCCAGAACTCGCGGCACCGGTTCCGGCGACCGGGTGCGGCGATCGCGGCGGTGCCGCCGGAGTCCACCGGGCCCGGCGCCGCCGCACTTTTTCCCATCCCAACAAGGAGTTCCTTGATGATCAAGAAGATCGGAGCCGTCGTCGGCTCTGTCGCTGTCGGCGTTCTCATGTGCGGTGGCATCGCCTCCGCGGGCGACGAGCGCCCCCACGGCTGGCAGGACGGCGTCGAGCACGACGACCAGGTCGGCCTGGCCAACCTGAACAACGTCGACGTGCTGCACAACGTCAACGCCGCGCTGGGCGTGTGCGACAACAACATCAACGTGCTCGGCGTCCAGGTCGTGGTGGAGGACGTCGCCAACGGCATCGGTGTGCCGATCCTGTCGCCGGGTGAGAACGAGGCCGAGGGCCAGACCCCGGAGAACTGCGCCAGCGGTGGCGTGCTCGACGGCGGCAGCGTGCAGGACAACTGATCCGTCCGCATTGCCGGGAAAAGGGTCCCCAGCGTGTGCTGGGGGCCCTTTTTTCCGTGGATCGGCGAGTGCGCGCGGGGTGGTGAATTGCGGGTATCGCCGCTGTGTACCATTCGCTCGACGCCTTTTTCTCGCGGCGTGCGCACCCGGTGTTTCCACCCATTTCCCCGAGGAGTATTCGAGTGTCTTCCGCTGATCAAAGCCTGCACGAATTCGTGCAGCACCTGCTCACCGACGAGACCGCGCGGGCGGCCTTCGACCTCGACCCGGCGACCGCGCTGGCCGACGCCGGCCTGCCGGAGGTCAGCGGGCTGGACGTCCAGGAGGTCATCCCGCTGGTGCTGGACCAGAACCCGCCGGGCGCGGTGTCCGAGCCCGACCTGGACTCGATCTTCGACCTGGCCGGCTCGGCGGGCACCGACGGCGCCATCCAGCAGCTCAAGGGCCTGAGCGCGCTGGCGGGCGACGGCGTGCTCGGCTCGGTGGCCGGGACGGACCTGCGGGAATCGGTCGAAGACCCGCTCAGCGAGATCTCGGTGGCCCGTGAGGTCACCGGGGACAACATCTCCCTCGACGGCATCTCCCTCGACGGGCTGCGCACCCCCGACCTGGCCGATGGCGACGCCCCCGGCCCGGTGGCGGTGCCCGCCCCGCCCGAGCCCCCGGTGGACAGCGCGGAGGCGAACCCCTTCGGCAGCGGGTACACCGTGCCGGACGGCCTCGCCGGCTCGGTGGACGTGGCGGGCCAGGGCTATGACTTCAGTGACTTCGATGACTTCGATGAATTCGGTGACTTCGGCCAGCACTACCCCGGTGAGGAGGCGTCGCACCTCGGCGCGCCCCGGGCGATGGACGACGACCCGCTGGCGGACGGCCTCCCCGACGCGGTCCCGGCGGACCTGCCGGCTCCGGAACTGTCCGGTTTGGACCAGTCCACCGCGCTGGTCAGCGACAGCCCGCTCGGTGCGGTGACCAGCGGGGTCGACCTGCCGGACGTCGGCGGCATCTCCGGCGACCTGGCGGACCTGTAGCCCACCCCCGGATGCCCCCTCGGTGCCGGGGGAATGTCGGAACGCACGGCACCGAGGGGAATGCACCGGGCCAAGGCGGTGCATGCGGCTCAGGTTAACCGGGCGGAACGGGGTTACCGGCGGGCAACAAGCTTTCGGGCGACGGGCCCGGGCGGTCTCGCGGTGGTTGAGACCTCGATCGGGTCAACTCCGGTGCGCGAGCACCTCACGTTCCCGCTCGGTCAGCGCGCTGAGCCCCCGGCGGGTGAGCGCCGCGGGGCCGGGAGTGGGAGGATGCCCGCCATGGACATCATCGGCAGGAACAACGTGGTCGTCAACGGGCCCGAGGACGCGCCGGTGGTGGTGCTGGCGCACGGGTTCGGCTGCGACCAGCACATGTGGCGGCTGGTGGCGCCGACGCTGGCCAGGACGCACCGCGTGGTCCTGTTCGACTACGTGGGTTCGGGCCGCTCGGAGCTGTCGGCGTGGGACGAGCGGCGGTACTCCTCCCTGGACGGGTACGCCCAGGACGTGCTCGACATCTGCGAGGAACTCGACCTGCACGACGTCACCTTCGTCGGGCATTCGGTGAGCGCGATGGTGGGCGTGCTGGCGGCCAAGGCCGCACCCGGGCGGTTCGGCGGGCTGGTCCTGCTGGTGCCGTCACCGCGGTACATCGACGACGAGGGTTACCGCGGCGGGTTCAGCGCCGAGGACATCGAGGAGCTGCTGGCGTCGCTGGAGTCCAACTACCTCGGCTGGTCCTCGGCCATGGCGCCGGTGATCATGGGCAATCCCGACCGGCCGGAGCTGGGCGAGGAGCTGACGGCCAGCTTCTGCGCCACCGACCCGGAGATCGCCGGGGTGTTCGCCCGCACCACCTTCCTCTCCGACAGCCGTGCCGACCTGCCGGGCGTGCGGACGCCGACGCTGGTGCTGGACTGCACCCAGGACGTGATCGCGCCGCCGGAGGTGGGGGCGTACGTGCACGCGTCGATCCCGGGCAGCACGCTGCGCACCCTGGCCGCGGTGGGGCACTGCCCGCAGCTGAGCGCGCCGGAGGCGACCACCGCCGCGATCCTGGACTTCCTCGGAAGCCGGCGTTGATGTCCCACCACGGGCGCTGCCCGGCCCAGCCCGACGACGCGAGCACGAACGCGACCTTCACCGCACTGCTGGAGGACAGCGCCGAGGAGCTCTACGAGCTGGCGCCGTGCGGTTACCTGTCCACGCTGATGGACGGCACGATCGCGAAGATCAACGGCACGCTGCTGGACTGGCTGGGGTACCAGCGCGAAGAGGTCGTCGGGCGGATGCGGTTCGCCGACCTGCTCACCGTCGGCGGCAAGCTCTACCACGAAACGCACTTCGCGCCGATCCTGCACATGCACGGCGAGGCGAACGGCATCGCACTGGAACTGCGGACGGCGTCGCGCGGCAAGCTGCCGGTGCTGGTCACCTCGGTGGTCAAGCGCGCCACCGGGGGTGAGCCGCTGCTCATCCGCACCACGGTGTTCGACGCCAGGGAACGGCGGGCCTACGAACAGGAGC
This sequence comes from Amycolatopsis sp. NPDC045836, assembly GCF_056431745.1. Lineage (NCBI taxonomy): Bacteria > Bacillati > Actinomycetota > Actinomycetes > Pseudonocardiales > Pseudonocardiaceae > Amycolatopsis > Amycolatopsis sp. NPDC045836. The sequence continues at coordinate 188,736 of NZ_JBWKKF010000016.1, forward strand.
TGCTGCGGCGCAAGCAGCTCGCCGACGAGGCCCGCAGGCAGGCCGACGAGGACCGGGCCAGGTTGCAGCACGCGCTGGCCGTGCTGCAGAAGAGCCTGCTGCCCGAGACGCTGCCGGAGGTGCCGGGCCTGCGGTCGGCCGCCTACTACCACGCGGCGTCGCCGGACCAGCTCGGCGGCGACTTCTACGACCTGTTCCCGCTGGCGGGCGACCGGTGGGCGTTCTTCCTCGGCGACGTCTGCGGCAAGGGGCCCGAGGCCGCCGCGGTGACCTCGCTGACCCGGTACACCCTGCGCACCGCCGCGATGCACGACCCCGACCCGGTCACCACGCTGAAAACCCTCAACGCCGTGCTGCACCAGCGGTACACCGGCGGGGACAACCGGTTCTGCACCGCGGTGTTCGGCACGCTGGAACCCGAGGGCGACGGCATGCGGGTCCGGCTCGCGGCCGGTGGGCACCCGCCGCCGTTGCTCACGCGCGCGGACGGCGGTGCCGAGTACCTGCGCACACCCGGCGGCATGCTCGTCGGGGTCCTGCCCACGCCGGTGTTCACCCCGGCGGAGACGCTGCTGCGCCCGGGGGACACCCTGCTGCTCTACACCGACGGCCTCACCGAAGCCCGCATCGGGCGGGAACGGCACCTCTACGGGGAGGAGTCCCTGCTGGCCCTCGCCGGTGAACTGGCTCCCACCTCACCCGCCACGCTGGTCTCGGCGCTGACGGAGCTGCTGAGCGGTTTTGGTGACGGTCTCAACGACGACGCGGCCCTGCTCGCCCTCGGGGTCCGCCCGTGAACACGCTGACCGCCACCACCCGGACCAGACCGGACGGCGCCCTGCTGACGGTCACCGGTGATCTCGACTTCGCCAGCGCGCCGCTGTTGCGCGAGGCGGCCGAGGCCGTGGTGCTGGTCTCGGGCCAGTGCCTGGTGCTGGACCTGTCCGGGATGACCTTCTGCGATTCGGGCGGGCTCACCGCGTTGGTCGCCGCCCACCGCCACGCCACCGGGGCCGGGGCCGGCATCGTGCTGGCCGGGGTGCCCGACAGCACCCTGCGCATCCTCCGCGTCGTCGGCCTCCTGCCGCTGTTCGAGCTCCGTCCCAGCGCCTGATTTTCCCGGTATCGTGGGATGGGGGTGAGCCATGCCGATGCCGGGAACCGTGGTCGGGCACTGCCGGGCGCTGCTCGGACCGGGAACGAACATCGAATACGCGCTGCCGGGCACGGCGATCGAGGCGCACGGCACCGGTGGCTTCGCCATCAACGTGCTGCTGGCGATCACCACCGACGAAATCGTGGTGTTCCGGGTCGCCCTGCTCAGCCGGTACCGGCCCGCGAAGATCTGGGCGCGCCACCCGCGCCGCCGCGGCCGGGCCACCATCGAGCAGCCGGGCTCGCTGTCGGCCACCTGCACCGTCGGCGGCCTCGTCGTCGAGATCGAGGACGAGTACGTGCCGGTCGTCCGGGCCGCCGGTCTGGACCACATCGGCGGTGAGCCCCCGCTGGACCCGCACCCCCACCTCTGACCTTCCCGGCTCCGGCGGGCAAGGCGAACGCCGGCGGTGAAACCAGGCAGGCGGCCGGCGGCGCGCCGCCACCCACCCGGGCACCCGTCTCGCCGACCCGGCCTCAACCGCCCTCCACGAGGATGCGTGCCGCGCCGGTGAGCCCTGGCGCTCGTGCCGCTTCCTCGCGGAGGGCGGCGGCACGCGTGCGGTAGCGGGGATCGCGCAGCACCTCGCCGACGGCCCGGCCGATGGTGCGCGGTGCCGGTTCCTGTTTCCGCAGGCCGATTCCGAGGCCGCTCCACCGCACCCGCGCGGCGACCTCCGCCTTGTCCTGCGACCGGCCCGCGGTCACCACGGGAACCCCGTGCCGGATGGCGAAACCCAGGCCACCGTATCCACCGTTGGTGACAAAAGCCGACAACGACGGGAAGATCTCGTCGTAGGGGAGCGAGCGAGCGAGGAAAGCGTTGGCGGGCAGGGAAAGTTCGTGCTCGGTGGAGAGCCCGCCCAGTGAAACGAGGACGTTCACCTCCCGGCCGGCGAGCGCGGTGAGCGTCGGCTGGACCAGCTGGGACAGGTCGGGTTCGGCGGAGCCCTGGGTGACCAGCACGGCCGGGCGGCGCCGGTCGAGCCGGTCCCACCACTCCGGCAGCGGGTGCCGGTCGGCGTCGCTGACCGAAAGCGGGCCGACGAAGTGCACCCGGGCACCCGGACGCGGGTATTCGAACCCCGGCACGGTGAGCTGGACGATGTCGTCCACCAGCTCCAGCCAGTCGAACAAGGCCACCGGAAGCCCGGGCACCAGGGCCCGCAGCGAGTCGGTGAGCAACTTCCGCAGCGCGAACGCCGCCGCCCGGTTGCGCAGCCCGCCGAGCGGGCCGGTGGCCGGGGTCCAGCCCAGGCCCGCCGGTGCCACGCCGTCGCCGGGCAGGTTCAGCGGATTGCTGCCCCACGCCACGATCCGGGGGCGCCGCGAGCGCAGGGCCAGCGGTATGGCGCCGAAGAACATCGTCTCCACCACCACGGTGCCGGCGGGCTCCTCGGCGAGCAGTTCGTCGATCCGGGCCGCCTGCACGGGCACCGGGCGCAGGAACACGTGCTCCAGCTCGAACTTCCCCAGCGCGAGGCCCCGCAGTTCCCGCCGCGCCGGGAAGGCCCCGTCGATGTCGGTTTCGTCGAAGTCGGCCTCCGGCGGCAGCGGCACCCACCGGGCCCCGCTCGCCGTCACGGCGTCGCGGTACCGCACCCCGGTCAGCACCCGCACCCGGTGCCCCCGGTCCACCAGGTGCCGGGCCACCGGCAGCATCGGCTGGACGTGGCCCTGGAACGGGCCCGCGCACATCAGCACCGAAGCCATCACACCCTCCTCAATTCGCTACACTCTGAGTGTAGTGAAAGGAGGCCGGGTGGCGAAGGAAACCCGGGCGTACCGATCGCCGGTCCGGGCCGAAGCGGCTCGCCGCACCCGGCTGGCGATCGTGGAGGCCGCCGCGGAGCTGTTCACCGCCGAGGGCTACGCCCCGACCACGATGCGGGCCATCGCCCAGCGGGCCGGGACCAGCGTGGAGACGGTCAACGCCCACGGGCCGAAGTCGGCGTTGCTGCGGGCGGCGTTCGAGGTCCGCTTCCTCGGGCCGGACGGCGGGCCGCCCCGCTTCGAGTTCAGCGGTGACCTGGACTTCGCGACGGTCGACGAGGCGCTGCGCCCGGTGGTGCGGCGGTTCGCCGCGTCAGCCGGGATCTACCGCGCACTGGTGACGGCCGCCGACAGCGATCCGGAGGTGCGGGAGGTGGTTTCGGCACTCCGGGCGGCCCAGCGCCGCGAGATCGGCGAACTGGCGCCGGGGCACGCCGACGCGCTGGCGTTCATCGTTTCCCATACCGCGTTCGAGCACTTCGTGACCCACTGCGGCTGGTCGGCGGCTCGATATCGGGCGTGGGCGGCCCGGGCCGTGCTCGCCGAACTCGCCGGCGCAGACCCGCCCAGGTGAGCGCGGCGACCACGGCCACCAGCAGGTATTCGAGGACCGGGATGCGGACGATCTCGCCGAGGTCCCCGGGCGACCGGGTGGCGTGGACGGCGACCGCACCCGCCAGGTAGGCCAGCGCGACCGCCCAGCGCGTGCGGGTGCCGAGCCCGAGCCCGTGCAGCTGCGTGACGACGAAGACGCCGAGGAAGCCGAACAGGAACATCGGCCACTTGCCGTCCGGCCCGGAGTTCATCACCGCGACCAGCGTGCCGTGCACGGCCACCATCAGCTCCAGCGTCAGCGTCCACCAGCGGTTCGTGTGCGCGCGGGTGAGGAACACGCTGCCCTGGAACAGCAGCAGGAACAGGTAGCAGAAACCGATCAGGTGCCCGCTGGTGGTTTCCATCGGGTGGTACCAGAAGGTGTAGATCGCCGCCCAGCTGAACAGGTAACCGTGGTACTCGCGGGCGAACCGCACCACCTCGGCCGAGATCGGCGCCGGGCGGCCGAAGAACAGCCCGCGCCGCCGGTTCTCCATCAGCAGCACCACGACCAGCAGCAACACCACCGAACCCTGCGAGCTGAAGATCGACACGTCCTGCGCCAGGCCGTCGTAGAACACCGCCGACTGCACCTCGTGCAGTGCGATGAAACCGAGGTTCGCCAGCAGGGCGACCACGTTCACCGGGTGCAGGCCGCTGGTGTAGCGCCGCACGTGCCGCTGGGCGTGGTGGATGAGCCCCCAGGAGACCAGCTGGTGGCAGGCGTAGCCCAGCCAGGCGGACGCCCTGGTCCAGAAGGTGGGGTCGGGCAGCTGCCAGAAGTACCAGGACGCACCCTGGTCCGGCGCGAGCGCGACGTCGCCGAGCAGCGGTCCGGCCAGCCAGACCAGCGCGGTCAGCGCCAGGCTGCCGAGCAGCCCCAAGGTGATGACCCGCCCCGGATTGTTCAGCATGCTGAGCATTCTGCCTGTTGTTCAGCAGGCTGAGCAAGTGCCATGCTGGGGCGGTTCCCCGCCCGCTGCCTTCGACAGGAGCTGTGCCGGTGTATCGACTGCAGGTCAACGGAACCGAGCACGAGGTGGACGTGCCGCCGGACACCCCGCTGCTGTGGGCCCTGCGTGACGAACTGGGCCTGACCGGACCCAAGTACGGCTGCGGCATCGGCGCCTGCGGGGCCTGCGTGTCCCTGGTGGACGGCAAGGCGGCGCGCCCGTGCGTGCTGCCGGTCGGTGCGGTCGGGGCCAGGGCGATCACCACCATCGAAGGGCTCTCCGGCCACCCGGTGCAACGGGCGTGGATCGCCGGTGACGTGGCGCAGTGCGGTTACTGCCAGGCGGGCCAGATCATGAGCGCGGTGGCCCTGCTGGGCGAACGGCCGGAGCCGGCCGACGAGGACATCGACGAAGCCCTGCGGGACAACGTCTGCCGCTGCGGCACGTATTCGCGCATCCGGCAGGCCGTGCACGCGGCAGCCGAGCTGGCCCGGGAGGAGCAGCCGTGATCAGCCGCCGGGGTTTCCTGGTCTCCGCCGGAGCCGCGACCCTGCTGATCGCCGTGCCGCTGCCGGGCTCGGCGGCGGACGGCGACCTGGCGCCCAACGTTTTCGTCCGCGTCACCGCCGACGGCCGGATCGTGGTCACCGTGCCGCGGCCGGAAACCGGGCAGGGGGTGCGCACCGTCGTGGTGCTGCTCGCCGCCGAGGAGCTTTCCGTGCCACCGCACGGCATCGAGGTGGAGCAGGCGCCTGGCGACACCGCGCGGTACGGCCCGCAGATGGTGGCCGATTCGTTCTCCGTGCGCCAGCTGTTCGAGCCGATGCGCACGGCCGCCGCCACCGTTCGCTGCCTGCTCGTGGCCGCGGCTGCCGGGCGCTGGCAGGTGCCGATGGAGCAGTGCGCAGCCCGCGACGGTTCTGTGTCGCACCCCGCGCACGGCCGGTTGCCCTACGGCGAACTCGTCGCCGGCGCGGCGGCGCTCGATCCGGCGGGCGTGCCGGTCACGCTGACGCCGCGGCACGAATGGCGTTTCCTCGGCAAGGAAGCCACCAGGGTGGACGCGGCAGGCATCGCCACCGGGCGGGCGCGGTTCGGCATCGACGTGCGGGAGCCGGGCGGGCTGGTCGCCGTGGTGCGCCGGCCCGGCTGGCTGGGTGCCGCACTGTCCGAAGTGGACGATACGGCGGCGCGGGCGGTGCCCCGGGTGGTGGACGTGGTCCGGCTGCCCGCGGGCCGGGGGATGGCGGGCGGCGTGGCGGTGGTGGCCGAATCGACCTCCGCCGCGCTGGCCGGGCGCGCGGCACTGGAGGTGAGCTGGACCGGCGGCACCCCCGGCGCGGACAGCCGCCGGTGGCTGGCCGACCTGGCCACCGCCGTGCCCGCGCCACCCGCCGCACCGGGACCGGTCGGCCTCGACCGCACCTACCGGTTGCCGATGCTGGCGCACGCGCCGATGGAACCGCTCAACGCGACCGCGCGGTTCACCGGCGACGGCGGGCTGGTCGTGCAGGTGCCCACGCAGGACCCCGGCGGGCTCCGCGGTCTGCTGGCGCAGCTCCTCCAGCTCGACCCGGCCGCGGTGACCGTGCTGCCGACGCTGGCCGGTGGTGCGTTCGGCAGGCGGTTCGAAGTGGACTTCGTGCTCGAAGCGGTGTTCTGCGCCCGCGCCACCGCCCGGCCGGTCCAAGTGCTGTGGACGCGGGACGACGACACGCGCCACGATTCGTACCGGCCGATGTCGGTGCACCGGCTCACCGCGGTGCTCGCGCGCGACGGCGTTCCGCGCTGGCGGTCCCACGGGGTGGCCACCTGGCCGCTCAGTTCGGTGCCCGCGTTCGGCAACCCCGACCTGGTGCTGGCCAGCGGTGACCACTTCCCGTACCGGGTACCGGGGAAACCGGCGGTGGTCCTGCGGCCGCCGCCGTTGCGCACCGGGTTCTGGCGGTCGGTCTACGCCGGGCAGTTCGTCTTCGCCGAGGAGTGCTTCCTGTCCGCGGCCGGGCAGCGCGCCGGGCTGGACCAGGTCGAGCTGCGGCGGCGCCTGCTGCCGGTCGATTCGCGGGTGCGGCGGGTGCTCGACGCCGCCGCCTCGCGGGCACCCCGGCCGGACGGTGCGGGCCGGGGCGTCGCCTGCCACCTGGACTACGACTCCGCCATCGCGGTGATCGCCGACGTCCGGCTGCGCGACGGCGAACCGGTGGTGCGCCGGGTGACCGCCGCGGTCGACGTCGGCGCGGCACTGCACCCGTCCGGTGTCCGCGCGCAGGTCGAAGGCGGGGTGCTCGACGCGGTGTCCACTGTGCTCGCGCGCAGATCACCGTGCGGGACGGGCGGGTGGTGCAGTCCTCCTTCGCCGACTACGCCTGGGCGCGGATCGACCGGTCCCCGGAGATCGACGTGACCATCGTGCCGTCCGAGCTGCCGCCCGGGGGGCTGGGCGAACTCGCCTACCCGCCCGCGTCGGCGGCGATCGCGTCGGCGGTGGCGGCGGCGACCGGCTCGCCGGTCACCGGGATGCCGGTGACCGCCGAGACCGGGTGAGAAGATGGGGGCGTGCCCAGGAAGTCCAGCCCGCAGGTGCCCGGCGACGAACCCGACGTCGCCTCGTGGCCGACCGGCCGCCTGCTCTCGGTCGCCGCGCGGGTGGTCGAATCGCGGTTCGACGACGTGCTGGCCCGGCACCAGCTCACCCACGCCGGGCTGATCGTGCTGCACCACCTCGACGCCGGGCCGCACACCCAGCGCGAGCTGGCCACGCTGTGCCGGGTCACCGACCAGACCATGAGCCGGACGGTGGAACGGTTGCGGCGCACCGACTTCGTCGGCACCGACGCCGACCCGGCGGACCGGCGGCGCACCATCGTCCGGCTCACCGCGGCGGGCAGGCGGGTGCTCACCAAGGCCCGCCGCGAGGAGCGGGAATCCGAACTGCTGCTCGGCGCGGTCGACGACTACGAGCACTTCCGCGGTCAGCTGCTCAAGCTCATCCGGCACGCCGCCGGGAAGTAACTCGCCACGGGGAGTACGCCATGCACCACGTCATCCGCCAGATCCACCCGCCGGAGGGCCCGCGCAACGCCCAGTTCACCGGGCAGCCCTACGGCGCCGAGATCTCCTTCTTCCTGGTCGACGCCGAGCCGGGACAGGGGCCGCGCCCGCACCGGCACCCGTACCCGGAGACCTGGATCGTGCGGTCCGGGCGGGGCACCTTCTACGCCGAGGGCGAGGTGACCGAGGCCGGTCCGGGGGACGTCGTGGTGGTCGGCGCGCACACCCCGCACACCTTCCGCAACAACGGCACCGAACGCCTGGAACTGGTGTGCATCCACGCCGCCGGCGAGATGAGCACCGAATGGCTGGACAGCACCGACCCGAGCTGAGTGGATCACCGAAAGTGACCGTCGCTGATCACGGTGCGTGGTAACCGCGGCTGGCGGGTGGTGGGCCCGGAGTCCGGGCCGCCCAAGGGAAAGCGGGTGTCGGGTGGCCTAGTAAGGTCAGCGCCGATGATGACCGAGCCGGTGGGGCAGTTCGTGGTGGTGCCGGGCCTGACCGGCCGCAAGGTGCGCCTGCGCGCGATCACCCCGGCCGACCGCCGGACGCTGACCGGGTTCGACCGGGAGGCCGCCGCGCGCACCGCGGTGGGCGGCTACCGGCACTGGGCGGCGCACCGCACCGGGGACAACCTGCAGTTCGCCATCGAATCGCTGCACAGCGGCCTGCTGGTCGGCTCGATGGCGGCCACCCAGGCCGACGGCGGCGCCGGGCGGTTCAGCTACGGCATCGGCATCGGCTCCTCCTACCGCCGCTGCGGGTACGCCGCCGACGCGATCACGCTGCTGCTGAGCCACATGTTCTTCGACCGCGGCTACCGCAGGTGCGAGGTCGGCATCTACGGCGGGAACATCGCTTCGCTGTCCCTGCACGGGGTGCTCGGCTTCCGCGAAGAACGCCGGATCCGGGACACCGAACTGCACCGCGGTGGCATCAAGTACCTGGTCATGATGGCCATCACCGCCCCGGAGTTCGCCGCCTACCGCCGGCCACCGGAGCCGCAGCGCGGCCGCCACCACCGCATCCGCCGCGGACGGCACTGGTACAACGACAAATCCGCCTGACGCCGAGGCCGGCGGTTTGGGCCTTTGCCGCAGTTCAGCAAGTGCGGGCTGACCGCCCGCACTTGTCCCAGGCGATCAGGAAACCGGACAACGTCGATTTCCGCGGCGACGAAAAATGGGCAGCGCAGGCCGACGCGCTGATCGACGAGTCCGCCGGAACGGCGAAATGGCAGGCGGTCCGGCAGCAGTGAGTCAGGGCGAGGATCCGCGCCACCTCAGGACCTCCAAAGCGGCGGCCACGCTCAGTGCGTTGTCCGCCAGGGGCTGGGGCAGCAGTTCGTCCGCGCGTGCCAGGCGCCGTAGGACGGTGTTGCGGTGGGTGTACAGCCGGGCCGCGGTGCGCGTGGTGTTCCCCAGCTCCCGCACGTAGGTCAGCACGGTGTCCCGCGTGTCGGCGTCGGCGGTGAGCAGGGCGCCCAGGGTGTCGTGCAGGAACTCGTCGGCTTGCGCGGGCTGGGCGGTGAGCAGCGCGGCCAGCTGCACGTCCTGGTACCGGGCGAACTGCCGGGATGAGGTGAGCATGCGCTGGGTGGTGGCGGCGTCGAGGTGGCTGCCCCGGAAACCGTCGACGTCCGTGCCCGGTCTGCCGACGGCCACGCGGACGTCCGGGTAGGGCGCCAGGTCCGGTTGCCCGGTGGCACCGACCGGCAGCCACACCCACAACGCCGCCGCGCTCGCCACCACGGTGAGCCGGTGCGGGGCGTCGGCCGCCCGCATGACCGCTTCGGCCGCCGCTTCCAGCTGGTCCGAAGCGGTGCCCGAGCCGCTCCAGATGATCACCGCGGTGTGCTGGCCGGTGAGGCCGTAACCGAGCCGCGCCTCGGCCCTGGCCCGGCTGATCGGCGCGCCCTCCAGCAGCAGCGACACCACGGCCCGCCGTTCGGCGTGCGCGCCGCGGGTCAGTTCGGCCCGCTCGGCCCGCATCTGCTCGGACACCGCGGCGATGGTGTCGTCGATGAACGTGCCGATGGACAACGCCGAGACGTCGAGCAGTTCACGCAGCCGCGCCGGGTCGCCGGTCAGGTCGAAGCAGATGTCCATCCACCGCCGCCACGCCACGCTCTGCGCCGTGCGGTACGCCTCGAGCGCCGTCTCGTCGAGGCCCCGGCGCACCAGGTCGCGAGCCGATTCGAGCAGGTCGGGCTCGGTGTTGGCGGGCACGCGACGGCCGGGGTGCGCGACGTTCGCGGCCGCCCAGTGCCGCAGGTTCGCCAGGTTGGCCCGCCGGGTCGCCGCGGCCAGCACCGGGTCCTCGGCCACCGGCCGCATCCGCTGCCCGCTCAGCGAGGCCGCGTGCAGCTCCTCCAGCCAGTCCGGCCGGAGCGCCAGCACGGTCTCGGCACCCCGCCGGAACAACTGGCGCCCGGCCGCCGACAACCGCGGCCACCCCGCAGCGTTCTGCACCATCCACGCAGCATGCTGGTGCGTGTTGCACTGGCGCAAGACCCCGCCGCCAGCGCAGAGTGGGACGATGACCACCTCGCAGACGCCGGTCGAGCACCTCGACGTGCTCGTGGTCGGGGCCGGGATCTCGGGCATCGGCGCCGGGCGCTACCTCAAGGCCGAGCACCCGGCGAAGCGCTTCGCCATCCTGGAGGCCCGCGGTGCCCCGGGCGGCACCTGGGACCTGTTCCGCTACCCGGGCATCCGCTCGGACTCCGACCTGCACACCTTCGGCTACGAGTTCAAGCCGTGGCTGGACCGCCAGTCCATCGCCGACGCCCCGCGCATCCTGGACTACCTGCGGGAAACCGTCACCGAGAACGGGCTGGACGCGCACCTCCGCTACCACCACCGGCTGATCGCCGCGGCGTGGTCCAGCGAGACGGCGCGCTGGACGGCCGAGGTCGAGCGCACCGACACCGGCGAGCGGTTCCGGTTGAGCGCGAACTGGCTGTTCTGCGCCGGTGGTTACTTCCGCTACGACGAGGGGTTCACCCCGCACTTCGAGGGCCGCGACCGGTTCCGCGGTCCGGTCGTGCACCCGCAGCACTGGCCGGAGGACCTCGACCACGCCGGCCAGCGCGTGCTGGTGATCGGCAGCGGCGCCACCGCGGTCACCCTGGTGCCGGCGATGGCGGACACCGCCGCCCACGTGACCATGCTCCAGCGCACGCCCACCTACGTGATGCCGGTGCCGCGGGAGGACAAGCTGGCCAACCTCGCGCGGAAGGTGCTGGGGGACGAGCGCGGTTACGCGCTGGCGCGGCGCAAGAACATCGTCAAGCAGATCGCGGTGTGGAAGTTCTGCCGGCGCTTCCCGAAGGCGGCCCGGCGGCTGATCCGCTGGGTCAACACGAAGCAGCTGCCCGCCGGGTTCCCGGTCGACGAGCACTTCAACCCGCCCTACGACCCGTGGGACCAGCGGTTGTGCGCGGTGCCCGACGGCGACCTGTTCCGCGCCATCCGCCGCGGCACGGCGTCCGTGGTGACCGGCCGGATCGACACCTTCACCGAAGGCGGGGTGCGGCTCGAATCCGGCGCCGAACTCGAAGCCGACGTCATCATCACCGCCACCGGGCTGAACGTGCAGGCTTTCGGCGGGGTCGCCCTGACCGTCGACGGCGAACCGGTGCGCCTGCCGGACACCTTGGCGTACAAGGGGATGATGCTGTCCGGGGTGCCGAACTTCGCCTTCGCCATCGGTTACACGAACTCGTCGTGGACGCTGAAGGTGGGGCTGCTGTGCGAGCACTTCTGCCGCCTGCTGTCCCACATGGACGAACACGGGTACGACACCTGCCGCCCGGAACCGGCCGATCCGTCGATGCCGACCCGGCCGCTGCTGGACTTCGCCGCCGGGTACGTCCAGCGCGCGGTGGACCAGCTGCCCCGCCAGGGCGACCGCCTGCCGTGGCGGATGTCGATGAGCTACCACGCCGACGTGAAGCTGCTGCGCGTGGACAGCGTGACCGATCCGGAACTGCGCTTCTCCCGCGCCGAGGTGCTCGTCTGAGCCGCCTCCGGGTCACGGACCGGTGGCTGCCCGGATCGGCTCGTCCGGGGGCAGCCACTGGGTGCCCGGGTCGAACGGCCGCACCCCGGCGGCGACGTGCTCGGCGAGCACCGGCAGCGCCGGGTGGCGGTTGCGCCGGTGCCACAGCATCGACCACGGGTAGAGCGGGGTCGGGTCGACGATGGGGAGCTGGACGATCCCGGCGTGCCACGGCACGCGCATGCGCTCACCGCCGAAGGTGTAGCGGTCGCGCGATCCGGCGATCTCGTCGAGCAGGTGGTCCAGGCCGAAGTTCGGGCCCCCGGTGCGGATCGTGAGGCCGAACTCCCGCCGCAGGTCTGCGTAGTAGTCGGCCCATTCACTGCCCGGTTCGTTGCCGGGCATGGTGGCGATCGACCCGGCGAGTTCGGTCATCCGCACCCGGCGCCGCCCGGCCAGCGGGTGCTCGCGGCCGAGCAGCGCGTGGTGCGGTTCGAGGTAGGCGGGCTGGTGCGCGATGGCCGGGTCGAGCGGACCGGAGATGCGGGCGAACGCCACGTCGATGGCGCCGCCGAGCAGGGCGGGCTGCCCGCTGCGGAGGCCGCGCGAGGTGACGATGTCGATCTCCACCTCGGGATGGGCCTCGTGGAAGGACCGGATCAGCTCGGTCGGCGCGAGCCGGGTGCCGAGCACGTCGACCCGCAGCCGCCGGTCGCGCCCGCGCACCGAGCGCACGGCCTGGTCGGCCAGTGCGACCAGGGCACGGGCGTCCGGGAGGAAGGCGGCGCCCTCGCCGGTGAGGTCGGTGCCGTTGCGGGCGCGGTGGAACAGGGTGGTGCCCAGACCGGCTTCGAGCTTGGCGATCCGCTTCGAGACCGCCTGCTGGGTCAGGCCGAGCCGGTCGGCGGCGGCGCCGAAGTGCCCCTCGTCCGCGACGGCGACAAAAGCCCGGACCGCACCGAGGTCCAGTTCCATGCCGCCGACCCTATCCGGCCGAATCCGACGCGATCGCGCACGCCCGTGGCCAGTCCGGTGAACCGGGAGATCGCTGACCGTGTTCGGCGGTGAAGCAGGCGATGGCCTTGTCGATCCAGTCCCGGCCCCGCCAGTCCGGCCGCCGGGCGATCAGCAGCTCGCGCACCTCGGCGGCGAAGTCCTCCGCGCCCGCGTCGAGGCGGCGCCGGGTTTCGTCCCGCAGCAGGTGCAGGTAGTCGCGGACCTCCGTGAGCAGTTCCGGGCCGCCGAGCTCACCGTGCCCCGGCACGACCCGCTCCGGCGCCTCCTCGAGCAGCCGCTCCACCACGGTGATCCAGCGGGTGCCGGACACGTCGGTGTCGTGCGGCGGGAACCACGGGAAGATGGCGAACTGCCCGGATTCGACCAGGTCGCCGGTGAACACGGTGTTCGCGTCCGGCACGGTGACCACCTGGTCGCCGGCGCTGTGCGCGCGGCCGGTCGCCCGCAGCCGCACCTCGCGCCCGCCGAGGTCGAGGGTGTGGCTCTCCTCGTAGACCAGGTCCGGCACGGGGATCTCCACGTCGTCGAGCTGGGCGGCGATCTCCGGGCCGAGCCCGCGGAACATCTCCAGGTAACCGGGACCCCGGTGCGCCAGGTCGTCGGCCTGGGCGCGGTTGACCAGGTAGGTGGCGTGCCCGCGGAACACCTGCGCCCCGAACGCGTGCTCCGGGTGGAAGTGCGTGGTGGTCAGGAGCAGTTCCCGGCCGCGGGCGTGTTCGGTGGCGAGTTCGAGCACGGGCCGGGCGTTGCGCGGGCCCAGGCCGGTGTCCACCACGAGCACCGCCTCCCGGCCGCCGATGAGGCCGATGTTCGGCACGAGTTCGACGTTGTGGTCCGGCAGCACGAACAGGTCTTCGGCGATTTCCTCCATGCGGCCAGTGCACTGCGCGCGGCTGCCCGGCGTCCAAGTCCGATCCGGTGTCCGCGATACCGGCGAAGTATCGTTCCCGCTCATGGACCTGCGGACGCTGCGGTACTTCGTCACCGTGGCCGAGGAGCGCCACTTCGGCCGCGCGGCGGCGCGGTTGCACATGACCCAGCCGCCGCTGAGCCGGGCGATCCGCGCGCTGGAAGCCGATCTCGGGGTGGACCTGTTCGACCGGACGGCGCAGGGGGTCGCGCTGACCCGGGCCGGAAGCGAACTGCTGACCCGGGCGCGGCAGTTGCTCGACCACGCCGACCAGGTGCGTGACCGGGTTCGGGCCGGCTCCACGCTGGTCGTCGGCACGCTCGCGGACAGCGCCGAGCGGCTCGGACCGCGGCTGGTGGCCGCCTTCCGCGAACGGCACCCCGAAGCCGGGGTGCGGGTGCGCGAAGCCGACTTCAGCGATCCGGGCTGCGGGATCCGAAGTGGACTCGCCGACGTCGCGGTGACCCGGGGTCCGTTCGACACCACCGGGATCGGCACGCACGTGCTGCGCACCGATCCGGTTTCCGTGCTGCTCCGCGCCGACGATCCGCTTGCGGCACACGGAATCCTGCGACTGCGTGAGCTCGAAGACCGGCCGTGGTTCCGCCTGGCCGGCGTCACCGATCCGGTGTGGGCCGCCTACTGGAACGGCGGGCGGGAACGCACGGGCCCGGCCGTGCGCACGGCGCAGGAGTGCTTCCAGGCCGTCCGCTGGAACTCCTCGATCGGGCTGCTGCCGGGTGGTTCCCCGGTGCCGGACGGCCTGGTCACCGTGCCGCTGGCCGATCTGCCGCCGAGTGAACTGGTGCTCGCGTGGCCGTCGGCGGAGCCGGACCCGCTCGTCCGGTCGTTCGTGCGGATCGCCGTGGCGCTGGCTTGACCTCGAGCGCGCTGGAAGTTCTAGCTTCGGTGGCATGACCGGAACGACCGTCGCCACCGCACGGCGAACGCCGACCCCGCTGCTGGCGACGCTGCTCGGCGTCAGCACGATGACCATCATGGCCAGCGCCACGATCACCCCGGCGCTGCCCGGGATGGAGCAGCACTTCGCCGGTGAAGCACACGCCCAGGTGCTGGTGCGCCTGGTGCTCACCCTGCCGGGACTGGCGATCATGCTGGCGGCGCCGCTGCTCGGGTACGCCGGCGTCCGGGTCGGCCGGGTCCGGGTGCTCGTCGCGGGCCTGGTGCTCTACACCGCCGGCGGCGGCTCCGGCCTGCTGCTCGACTCGCTGCCCGCGCTGCTGGCCGGGCGGGCGCTGCTCGGGGTCGGCATCGCCGCGATCATGACCACCTCGACCGCGCTGCTGGCCGACCACCACCCGCCCGCCCAGCACGGCCGGGTGCTCGGCCTGCAGGGTGCGGCGATGGGCTTCGGCGGTGTGGTGGCGATGCTGCTCGGCGGTGCGCTGGCGGAACTGAGCTGGCGCGGGCCGTTCGCGGTGTACCTGCTGGCGGTGCCGGTGCTGTTCCTGGTGCTGCGGAACGTGCCGGAAGCCCCGGTGGTGGCACCAGATCCCGGGGCGCGGCCCACCGGCGGCAGCCCGTGGACCCCGGGGGTGCTCGGGCTGTACGCGCTGACCTTCCTCAGCGTGGTGGTCTTCTACACCGTGCCGACGCAGGCGCCGTTCTGGCTCGCCGAGGTCGGCGGGGCCTCGCCGGTGGTGGCCGGGGCGATGATCGCCGGGGTGAACCTGGTGATGACCGTGGTCGGGCTGAACTTCGGCGGGCTGCGGGCGCGGTTCGGCTTCCGGCTGCTGGCCGCGGTGATGTTCGGTGCCTACGCCGCGGGGCTGGCGCTGGTCGGCACGGCGGGGAACCTGTGGGTGGCCACCGCGGGCATGCTGGTGGTCGGCCTCGGGGTCGGCCTGAGCAATCCGACGCTGAACGGGTGGACGGTGGCCTCGGTGGACCCGGCCGCCCGCACGCGGGCCCTCGGCCTGCTCACCTCGGTGCTCTTCCTCGGGCAGTTCTCCTCGCCGCTGCTCGCCCAGCCGGTGATCGGCGCGGCGGGGCTCGGCGGCACCTTCGTGCTGGCCGCGGCGCTGGGCGCGGTGGTCGCCGCGGTGCTCGCCGTGCTGGCGCTGACCGGCCGGGGACGGCGGCGCGCTGACCGTCCACTGTAGAGCAAAAGTGCGGAATTCCTCCTGGTTCGACCACTTGGCCGTGGGCAATCGGCCGAGAGCAAGTTACTGTCGCGTACGTAGTGACTTGATCATCGACGCAAGTATAACTTGTTCTCATATGTCGAGAGTGAGGAACGTCACATGAGCGGTAACTCCCTGTCCGGCAACGGTTCTCCAGGTCTATCCCGACGCGCGTTCGTCGCTGGAACTGGTTCTATCCTCGGGCTGGCGGCTCTCGGCGGCCGGGCGGCGGCGCAGCACTCGCGGGCATCGCAGCCCTTCGCGCCGCCGCCGGCCCCCATCCCGGACGGGGCGCAGGTGTCCGCACTGGTGATCGGCACCGGCTACGGCGGCTCGGTCACCGCGCTGCGGCTCGCCCAGGCCGGGGTGGACGTGCACATGGTGGAGATGGGCATGGCCTGGGACACCCCCGGCCCGGACGGCAACATCTTCGCCAACACCACCAGCCCCGACCACCGCTCGTACTGGCTGCGGACCAGGACCAAGCAGCCGCTGAGCAACTTCCTCGGCTTCCCGATCGACCGCGACGTGCCGCTGCACACCGGCATCCTCGACGCCGAGGACTTCAGCGGCATCAGCGTCTACCAGGGCCGCGGCGTCGGTGGCGGCTCGCTGGTCAACGGCGGCATGGCGGTCACGCCGAAGCGGGAGAACTTCGGCGGTGTGCTGCCCTCGGTCGACCCCGACGAGATGTACAACGTGTACTACCCGCGTGCCAACGCCGGGCTCGGCGTGACCGAGGTGGACCCGGCGTGGTGGGAGAGCGCGGAGTGCTACCAGTACGCCCGCGTCGGCCGCAAGCACGCCGAGCGCTCCGGCTTCCCGTTCGTCTTCGTGCCCAACGTCTACGACTGGGACTACATGGAGCAGGAGCAGGCGGGGACCGTGCCGAAGTCGGCGCTGCGCGGTGAGGTGCTCTACGGCAACAACCACGGCAAGAAGTCGCTGCAGAAGACCTACCTGGCGCAGGCGCGGGCCACCGGCCGGGTGGCCATCTCGCCGCTGCACCGGGTCACCTCGGTGACCCCGGCCACCGGCGGCCGCTACACCGTGGTGATCGAGCAGATCGACACCACCGGCGTCACCACCGCGACCAAGTCCGTCACCGCCGACCGGGTGTTCTTCGCCGCGGGCAGCGTCGGCACCAGCAAGCTGCTGACCGAGCTCAAGGCCACCGGTGCGCTACCGGGGCTCAACGGCGAGATCGGCAAGGGCTGGGGCGACAACGGCAACGTGATGTGCGGCCGCGCCAACCACGTGTGGGACGCCACCGGCGCCCTGCAGTCGTCCATGCCCACCGCCGGCATCGACAACTGGGCCGCGGGCGGCGCGTTCGCCGAGGTCGCGCCGCTGCCCACGGGCATCGAGACCTTCGCGTCGTTCTACCTGTCGATCACCAAGAACCCGCACCGCGCGCAGTTCACCTACAACCCCGCCACCGGCAAGGTGGAGCTGAACTGGCAGACCGCGTGGAAGCAGCCCTCCATCGACATGGCCAAGACGATCTTCGACAAGATCAACGCCAAGGAGGGCACCATCTACCGGACGGACCTGTTCGGCGTCTACAAGATCTGGGGCGACCACCTGACCTACCACCCGCTCGGCGGGGTGGTGCTGAACAAGGCCACCGACAACTACGGCCGCCTGCACGGCCACCCCGGCCTGTACGTGACCGACGGTTCGCTGGTGCCGGGCAACGCCAGCGTGAACCCGTTCGTCACGATCACCGCGCTCGCCGAGCGCAACATCGAGCGGGTGATCGCCGAGGATCTCTAGAACTTCGGCACCACGCACACCGCGTCGATGCCCAGCACGTGGTTCAGCCTGCCGAAGGCCAGCCAGGAACCGATGCTCATGCTCAGTTCCACGATCTCGGCCTGGCTGTAGTGCTCGGTCATCCGCGCGAAGAACTCCTCGCCGAGGCCGTGGTGGTCCAGTGCGTACCGCTCGGCGTATTCGGCGGCCAGCCGCGTGCGGTCGTCGAAGGCGCCGGTGGTGCGCCACTGGGTCACCGCGTCGGCGAACTCCGGCTCGACCTTCTCGCCGTCGCGTTCGGTGCGCCAGTCGAGGCAGAACACGCAGCCGTTGATCTGCGCGATGCGCAACCGCGCGGCCTCGAACTCGCGCAGGCCCAGCGTGGTGTGGCTGTACACGGCCAGCGAGAACTGCGAGGCGGCGGCGCCGATGCCGGGCACCATCTCGCCCCACACGTAACCGATCGGATCCTTGCCCTCGGGGATGTCGATGATCATCGTGCGCTCCTTCCGAGCCGTCCCGCGGCCGGGCGCAGCGGGACGTCGAGTGCGTCGTAGAGACCGGGGCCGGCTTCGGTGAGCCAGTCGATGGCGTTGACCAGCCTGCCGACCGCGGTGGCGTTGCCGCCCGCGGAGGCGTTTTCGCCTTCGTCACGGGCTTCCACGGTGACTTCCAGGCGCGGGCGGCCCTCGATGATCACCCGGTGCGCCCCGGCCGGGTTCGGCGGCTGCGGCCAGTCCGGGGCGCACGACGGGTGGATGCGCGTGACGTGCTCGACCACGATCCGGGGTTCGCCGCCGACGATGCCCTGCACCTCGAACCGCACCGCCCCCTGCGTGCCGGCTTCGAACTCACCCATGGTGCGGGTGCCGACGGTGGTCTCGAGTGGACGGCGTTCCAGCGTTTCGCGGATTTCCTCGACTTCGGCGCCGAGCGCCCTGGCGATCAGCCGCACCTGCCCGCCCCACACCATCGCCGGCACCGACGGCGCCAGCATCGGCGGCTGGTAGTCCATCGGCTGGCCCATGCCCACCAGGTAGCGCACCGAATCCGGCTGCTCGTAGGTGGAGTAGTCGAAGATCTCCTGGCAGCGGACCGCGTCCACAGTGGTGCCGAGGCCGCTGAGCAGGGCGGGCAGCACGTCGTTGCCCCAGCCGGGGTCGACACCGGAGACGAACAGCGAGCCACCGCCGTCGGCGATCGCGGCGAGCACCGGCTCCCGCAGCGCTTCCGGGGCGTTGCGCTGGTCGTAGAGCGCGTAGAGGGCGGGCGTGACCACCACCGCCCCGGCCCGGATGGCGGCGGTGATGTCCGCCAGCGCCGCGTCGGGCCGGGTGTCGCCGGAGGCGGCGTAGACCACCGCACGCGGGCGGCCGGCCAGCACGGCGGCCGGGTCGCCGCTGGCGGCCACGCCCAGCTCGTGGTCCAGACCAGCCAGCTCGCCGGCGTCGCGGCCGAGCTTGCCCGGGTGGTGCACCAGCACCGCGGTCAGGTCGAGCGACGGGTGGGCGGTGACCGCGCGGATGGCCGCGCGGCCGATGTTGCCTGTGCCCCAGACAACTGTGGGAATCATGTCCAGGAGGCTAACCGGGGAAACGTGGTGTGCCTAGCGGCCGTCGGGTGCATTCGGTGAGCGGCGTTGACAGCCCACTTGCCGCGTGTGATCCTGGGAAGGCTCTCCCTTGTATCCGGAAGCGCACGGTCCCCGCCATTAACACGCCTTCCGGTGCATTCTATTTCGCTCGGCGTGGCTATTCCTGTCTGAGGAGGAGAATGCGCATGTCCTGGTCCAGAAAGCTGCTGGCGCTCGGCGCCGCCCTGGTCACCGCGGCCGGGTCGGCCGTGGCGGCCCCGGCCGCCCTCGCCGTACCCGCCACCATCCCGCTCGTGCTGACGAACGACTCCGGCCGCACCGAGCCGGTCTACGTCTACAACCTGGGCACCGAGCTGAGCACCGGCCGTCAGGGCTGGGCCGACGCGAACGGCACCTTCCACCCGTGGCCGGCCGGTGGCAACCCGCCGACCCCGGCGCCCGACGCGGCCATCCCCGGGCCGGCGGCCGGGCAGTCGAGCACCATCCGGCTGCCGAAGTTCTCCGGCCGGGTCTATTTTTCCTACGGCCAGAAACTGGTGTTCAAACTGACCACCGGCGGCCTGGTGCAGCCCGCCGTGCAGAATCCCAGCGATCCCAACCGCAACATTCTGTTCAACTGGACCGAGTACACGCTGAACGACGCCGGGATCTGGCTGAACAGCACCCAGGTCGACATGTTCTCGGCGCCGTACTCGGTCGGTGTGCAAATGGCGGGCGGGGCGGTGAAAACCACCGGCCGGTTGAAACCGGGTGGTTACCACGGTTTCTTCGGCGCGCTGAAGGCGCAGCCGGGCGGCTGGGGCAACCTGGTCCAGGCCAAGCCGGACGGCAGCCCGCTGCGGGCGCTCTCACCGGGGCACGGGGTCGGGTCCGGGGTGCTGAACGCGGGCATCATGAACGACTACGTCAACCGGGTCTGGTCGAAGTACGCCTCGGCCACGCTGACCGTCACCCCGTTCGCCGACCAGCCGGGCACGAAGTACTTCGGGCGGGTTTCCGGGAACACGATGAACTTCACCAACTCCGCCGGGGCGGTGGTCACCTCGTTCCAGAAACCGGACTCCGACAGCATCTTCGGCTGCTACAAACTGCTGGACGCCCCGAACGACCTGGTGCGGGGGCCGATCTCGCGGACGCTGTGCGCCGGGTACAACCGGTCCACGCTGCTGAGCAACCCGAACCAGCCGGACGCCGGCTCGGCGAACTTCTACCAGGACGGGGTGACCAACCACTACTCGCGCCTGATCCACGCCAACATGGTCGACGGCAAGGCCTACGGTTTCGCCTTCGACGACGTCGGCCACCACGAATCCCTGGTGCACGACGGAAATCCGCAGCAGGCCCGCATCACCCTCGACCCGTTCAGCTGAGTGCGGGGTGGGGGGGGGGGGGGGGGGGGGGGGGGGGGGGGGGGGGGGGGGGGGGGGGGGGGGGGGGGGGGGGGGGGGGGGGGGGGGGGGGGGGGGAGGGGGGG